>JAAYBR010000100.1 GCA_012730045.1 Candidatus Hydrogenedentota bacterium
CGCCCCCTCTTCCTTTCTGGCACCCCGGCAGGGGTGCGGGACTCCGGGGCCAGCGGGAACCGACGCGTCCTGAACCCCTGCCGGGGTTCTTGAAGAAATGGGGGGGCTGCTGTCCGGTGGTATCGCTACGCTCAACCACCGGCTAGTGTCCTGCATCCCTCCGGGATGCCCAAGACTTTCGCTTTCGGCCATTTCCACGTTTGGCAGAGAAAAACCTTCGGCTTGGGGCGCGGAAGAATACGTCCACTTCATTAGCAGCGAAGCGCGGCCATCTCGTTCCCGCCAGCGCCCCGGCCGACGCGGAAATCTTCTGCCCGGAAGACCTTCCCTCCCCCGCAGCCCCCGGTGAAACCGGACCAGCCCGGGGCTGGTCCGTGAAATGTGCCATATTTTCGGATTCTGCCCGGGTGACCGGCACGAAAGGGTCATGCGATGAAGAGGCATCATCAGGGATTCACGCTTATTGAGCTGCTGGTCGTCATTGCCATCATCGGCATTCTGGCGGCCATCCTCCTGCCCGCGCTGGCCCGGGCGCGCGAGGCCGCCCGCCGCGCGAGCTGCCAGAACAACCTGAAACAGTTCGGGCTGGTGTACAAGATGTACGCCAACGAGGCCGGCGGCGGGAAGTTCCCGCCCATGCAGTTCGAGGCCTACTCCCTGCGCAACGCCGACATCGCCATCGGCCCCATGGTCCGGGCCATCTACCCGGAATACATGACGGACCCGTCCATCGCCCTGTGCCCGTCGGACCCGAACAGCACGCTGGAGGACATCCGCAACGATGAGACGGGGCGGCTGGACATTATGGACGACCCCGAGGCGATTGACATGAGCTACGCCTACATGGGGTGGGTGCTGGACAAATGCGGCGACGACTCCCCCCAGATTGACCTCACCTCCATCTTCAACATGATGCCGGGCCTGCCCAACAACATGATCCTGGACGACCCGACCGCCACCGGCCCCTACCAGTTCATCGCGCTGTTCACCGCCACGGTGGCCCAGGTCATCTCCGAGCGCAACAGCCTCTCCGGGGACGACCAGATCCGCGCCGCCAGTTTCCGCGTCGCCGACGACGACAAGAAGGTCCCGGCCTTTAGCGGGCAGTCCATGGGCAACGGCAGCGGGGACACGATCTACCGTCTGCGCGAGGGCATTGAGCGCTTCCTGATCACGGACGTGAACAACCCCTCCGCAAGTTCCCAGGCCCAGAGCGACATCTGGGTCATGTTCGACACCGTCTCCAAGAATGTCAAATACTTCAACCATGTGCCCGGCGGGTCCAATGTCCTCTACATGGACGGCCATGTCGAGTTCATCCGGTACCCGGGCCGCGTGCCCGCCAACACCGGCATGGCCCTGTTCCTGGGCACGCTGCTGGACCGCACCCGGTCCTGACGGGGGATAATGCGCAATGGCTGACCGGACAAAAGTCGTGAAGGTGGTCGGGTCGCTGGTGGCCCTGAGTTTCTCCGGGTTGGTGCTCTTTGCCATGTACGGCCCCGAGGGCTGCGGCCCGTCGGAGGACGAGCTGAAGGTCGTCGCCCAGCTCAACAACCTGGAGGAGCTGATCCAGAAGGGCGGCTACGTCAAGACGATCACCCCCATCGAGGAGCGCGACGACCACGGCGACGCCGTCTACGGTTTTCAGGCCGAGATCGAGGATGAGAAAGGCGTGCCCATCGGCCGCCTGCGCTCCATGCGCGTCGAGGGCTTCGGCATGATGAAGCCCCGCTTCCTCTGGTACAAGCAGCCGGGCGTCCCCGAGGACTGGCCCCCGCGCGGCGAACGCCGCCGCCGCGGCGGCGGCGAGCGCCGCGACGGGGAACGCCGTGAAGGCGCGCCGCCCAACGCCCAGCAAAGCGCCCCCCCGCCCGCGCAGTAGGCGCAGAGGCGGATAGTTGGCGGAAACGCAAGGGAACAGGAGGGGAGGGAGGTTTCGCCCGGGCGGCCCCGGGTTCATGTCCCCCATCTCAAATCTCAAATTTGAGATTCTATGGATGTTGGGCCGGACACAGACGCAAGCCTCTTCGTGGACTCTCTTTTCGACCTCCCACACTTCCAGGGCAATCACGCTAAAAGGCCTCTCGAGAAACGCCAGCGACCGGCATGAACGCTCCCCGGATCCGTGATTTGGTGTTTGTTGTCCCAAAGGGGTATCCGCATATTGTCCAAGCAGGCCGCCGCCCATCCCCTCAGCCCCGGGTCCGCACAACGCGCAGCGCCTTGGAGTGCGGCAGCTTGCTGCCGCCTTTCTTCGCGTGGGCTTGCCCGCGCGGGGGCACACGAAAAATGACGGGGACCGCGCGTTTCCCCGAGGCCGTCGCGGCACCCCCTGCCGCAATTTCGGCTGCCCCGTTGGGGCATGATCCTTTTGACCCGTTTACCCAGGGCAGGCCTGGCCCTTCGGGCGGCGGCCTGGCCTGGGCTATATTCGGCAACGCTTTCAGCGTTGGGGAGGTCGGATAGAGGGCAATGAACGCACTCCGCCCAGAAGGTGTTTGCGGTTTCAGTGCGATTGCCCTGCCCATTTTTCCCGGCCGGGGTGCCCGCCCCGCGGCCTTGTGGTACACTTTGCCCGTTGTTTTGAACCCCCAGAAGGAGTGTTGGCGCCATGGCGGACGCGCGGTGGGAGACGGCCCGGGACTATCAGGAAATCCGGTATGAGAAGCGGCCCGGGGTGGCGAAGATCACGATCAACCGGCCGCACCGGCGCAACGCCTTCACGCCCCTGACGCTGGACGAGATCAGCGACGCCCTGCGCGATGCGCGGTTTGACCCGGCGGTCGGCGTGGTCCTCCTCACGGGCGAGGGGCCGCTGGCGTTCTGCTCCGGGGGCGACCAGAAGATCCGGGGCGAGGCGGGCTATGTGGACCCGCAGACGGGGGCGCACCGGCTGAATGTGCTGGACCTGCACCGCCAGATACGGACCTGCCCCAAGCCGGTCATCGCCATGGTGGCGGGCTACTGCATCGGCGGGGGGAACATCCTGGCGATGGTCTGCGACCTGACCATCGCGGCGGACAACGCCATTTTCGGCCAGACGGGCCCCAAGGTGGGCTCCTTCGACGCGGGCTACGGCTCGGCGCACCTCGCGCGGATGGTGGGGCAGAAGAAGGCCCGGGAAATCTGGTTCCTCTGCCGCCAGTACACCGCCGCCCAGGCGCTGGAGATGGGCATGGTGAACACCGTGGTGCCCCTGGACCGGCTGGAGGAGGAGACGCTCCAGTGGTGCTCGGAGATCCTGGAAATGTCGCCCATGGCCCTGCGGTGTATCAAGGCGGCCATGAACGCCGACGAGGACGGCCAGGCGGGGCTCATGGAGCTGGCGGGCAATGCCACCAGCCTCTTCTACATGTCCGAGGAGGGGCAGGAGGGCCGCAACGCGTTCCTCGAAAAGCGGCCGCCGAACTTCTCGAAGTTCCCGCGCAACCCCTGAGGGGCCCCATCATGACGGACACGGCACCCATCCGGCCGGCCGGGGCGCGCGTCTGGCTGGACGCCGCGCGCCCGCGCACGCTGGGCGCGGCGGTGGGGCCGGTGCTGCTGGGGGCGGCGTTCGCGGTGGACGCCGGGGGCGCGCATTTTCCCTCCCTGCTGGCGGCGCTGGTCTGCGCGCTGCTCCTGCAGGTGGCCGCCAATTTCGCGAATGACTACTACGATTTCCTCAAGGGGGCCGACACGGCGGCGCGGGTGGGGCCGGTGCGCGCGACGGCCTCCGGGCTGGTGACGCCCGCCCAGATGCGCCGCGCCCTGGCGCTCACGCTGGTGGCGGCGTTTCTGCTGGGCCTGTATCTCGTCTGGCGGGGCGGCTGGCCCATCCTCGTCATCGGCGTGCTGTCCATGCTCTTCGCCGTCCTCTACACCGGCGGCCCGTATCCCCTGGGCTATCTGGGGCTGGGCGAGGTCTTCGTGTTTATCTTCTTCGGTCCCGTCGCCGTGGCGGGCACGGCCTATGTGCAGACCCTTTCCTTCGACCCGCTGGCCGCTGTCGCGGGCATCGGCCCCGGCCTCTTCTCCGTCGCCATCCTCACGGTGAACAACCTGCGGGACCGGGACGAGGACGGCCGCACGGGCAAGCGGACCCTGGCGGTGCGTTTCGGCGCGCGCTTCGCGCGGGCGGAGTACGCGCTGTCCCTGCTGGCTGCCCTGCTCGGGGTGCCCGCCCTGCTGTGCGCGCTCCCGGGCGGGCACGGCGGCGCCTTTGCCGCCCTGCCGGTGCTGGTTCCCGCCATGTTCGCGGTTCGGACCGTCTCCAGGGAGTCCGGGCCGGCCCTCAACCGCATGCTCGGCGGCACGGGAAAACTGCTGCTGCTGTACAGCCTGCTGTTCGGCGTGGGGTGGGTGCTGTGGTGACGCCCGGCACCACGCGGGTGTACCGCTACGACCTGCCGCTGGCCCATCCGATACGGGTGGGCGGGGAAAGGCTGACCCGCCGCCGGGGGTGGCTGCTGGAGCGCGCGGACGCCGACGGCCGCTCCGCCTGGGGAGAGGCCGCGCCGCTGCCGGGGTTCAGCCGCGAAACCTTTGACGAGGCCGGGGAGGCGTTGATCGCCCTGTGCGGGGTGTCCGACCCGCCCCCCGATGCGCCGCCCTCTGTCCGTTTCGCCCTGCATGCGGCACGGGGGGATACCACGCCGTCAGGGAACCGCCGCGTGCCGCTCTGCGCCCTGCTGCGGGGGGACGGGTTGCAGAAGCTCACACACGCCTCCGAAGCGGCCAGAAAGGGATATCAGGCGGTCAAACTGAAAGTCGGCGGGAGAAAGGTGGGGGAGGACATCGCGTTGACGTTGAACCTGCGCAGCTTGCTGGGACCGGACGTGGCCCTGCGGCTCGACGCCAACCGGGCGTGGTCGTTGGAGGAGGCGGAGTCCTTTCTGCGGCGCATGACGGAGGAAGATGCGCTCTATGCGCTGGCGCCGGTGGCCTTCATCGAGGAACCCCTCAAGGACTGGACGCAGCTGCCCGAACTGGCGGCGCGGACGCGGGTTCCGCTGGCGTTGGACGAGACCCTTCAGGAGGTCTTCGGCGCGCGCACCGTCTCGCGCGCGGAGGCGGAGCCGGCCTTTCGGGCGGCATCGTGCTGGGTGTGGAAGCCCACCCTCTGCGGACCCTTTCAGACGGCCACAGAGGACTGGCTGTCTTTCGGTCCCCCCTTCAGGGGGGGGATTCGCGGAAGCGAACCGGGGGATGTTCCGGACTCCGGGGCGTTGGCGGGAACGGGATTGCTTCGCTTCGCTCGCAATGACCTCGAAAAAACACGTCATTGCGAGCGAAGCGAAGCAATCTCATGCTCGCGAAAACGCGGCATCCCCCCTCATGGGGAGATCAAGACCGGCCTTCCGGTGGTGTCCAGCGCCGCCTATGAGTCGGGCGTGGGCATTGCGGCGATTGTTAGGGCGGCAGGGGAAGGCGTTCTCGAACCCTTGGGCATTGACACCTACGCGGCGCTGGCGGAGGACGTGCTGGCGCGGCGGCTGCCACTGGACGCGCCGGAGGCGGAAGTGGGCGGGGTGCTGGCCGCCGCCGGGGACGTGGTCCGTTCACGGCTGGAATTGGTTCATGAGCACCCCTGACACCCCACGCTGGGAAAACCCCTTCGCCGCGGCGGCCCACCGCTTTGGCGACACCCCCTTCGTGGAGACGCCAACGGAGACGCTGTCGTTCGCGGCATTTCACCGCCGAGCTTCTGAACTGCGCGGGGGGCTGTCCGGTCAGGGGATCGGCATGGGCGCCTGCGTGTGCCTGCCCGCCGCGCGCACCGTGGAGACCCTGCTCCTTTGGGCCGCCTGCTGGGAATGCGGCGCGTGCGTGTGCATGGTGGATCCCGCCGCCCCGGAGGACTACACGGCGGCCCGCGCCGCCCAGGCGGGATGCACCCACCGCGTTTCCCCGTCCGGCCTTGTTCCCCTGACGTCACATGAGTCGCGATGCCATATGGGCAGGGAGGTTGCCTCTGACCAGAATGCGCCCCCCCACCCGTCATTCCCGCGAAAGCGGGAACCCATCTTGGGTCAGCAGGTTACGACATGCGTCGAAGACATGGGCCCCCGCCTTCGCGGGGGTGACGGCGAGCGAAGGGCGCCGGAGACCCCGTCCGGGGTCGGGCCCGAGACCGCGCTGGTGGTCTTTACCTCCGGCAGCAGCGGCACGCCCAAGGCCGTCTGCCACGGCGTCGAGGGTATGCGGCACGCCTCCCGCGTCACTGCCGCCGCGCTGGACCTCCACGCGGGGGACCGTTGTCTTCTGAGCCTGCCTCTCCACCATGTCTCGGGACTGTCCATGGTGCTGCGCTGTGCCGAGGCCGGCGCGGTGTGCGTGCTTCCCCCGGCGGGGGCGCCCCTGGCCGAAGCCCTGCGGAACACACAGCCCACCCATGTTTCCCTTGTGGCAACGCAGGTCGGCCGCCTGCTGGAGCAGGGTGCCGCCCCGCCCGCGTCCCTTCGCTGCGCCCTGCTGGGTGGGGGGCCGTCTTCCGCGTCCCTCATTGCCGCCGCTCTGCGGGGTGGCTACCCGGTCCGCAACAGCTACGGCATGACGGAGACTTTCGCCATGATCGCCGTTTCGCGGCCGGACGCTTCGGCGGACGAGGCGGCGGCCGCCGCTGAGGTCATCGAGCCGGGCACGGTGCGCGTGGGGGACGGCCGCATTGCCGTGCGCGGGGGGCGCCTGTTCCTGGGCTACTATCGGGACGGCGGTCTGGATCCCGCGCGGGACGCCGACGGGTTCTACCCCACCGAGGACCGGGGGATTCTGGACGGGGACCGCCTGTCCGTGCTGGGGCGGGCGGACACGGTGTTCATCAGCGGGGGGGAGAATGTGGCCCCGGAGGAGGTGGAGGCCGCCCTGCTCCGGCTGGACGGCGTGGCCGATGTTGTGGTTATCCCCGTGCCGCATCCAGACTTTGGCCGGGTGCCCGCCGCGTTCCTGCGCGTGCGGGACGGGTCCGTTCCCGAGATTTCCGCCCTGCGCGCCGCGCTGGCCGCCGCCCTGCCGAGGCACTGCCTGCCCTGGGCGGTGTTTCCCTGGCCTGCGGACGCGCCCGCCCCTTCGGCCAAACCCAACCGGGAGTGGTGGCGGGATTGTGCGGCGCGGACAGCGGGAGAAGGACTTTCGGGCTAACCCTCCGTTGGGGCGTCCTTCGTTTCGGCGGGGGGCGCATCCTGAGCGCGGGTGCGTGCGGCGCGGGTGCGCTCGACCAGGGTGGTCATGAACGCCTCGTCCCCGAGGGTCTCGCGGAAGGCGCGGCGGGACTCTGCGAGGTGGCCGCGCGTGATGGCGAAGAATTCCCGGACAGCCTTGACGCTGGCCACCAGAAAGAAGAGAAACATCACGGCCAGCACCAGGAAGAACTTCTGCGGGTTGTCCCGGTACCGGGCCATCTGCGCGCCCAGCACCATCACCACGGGAAAGCAGAGGAGAAGGTAGAAACTGACCGGCCGGCGCCGGTGCGCCTCGACGACACCCCGGGCGACACAGCGCCAGAAGGAGAGGGGGGGCTTGGGGGTGGGGGCTTCCTCGGTCATGCCGCCCTCCGGTCGCGCGCCGGGATCACAGGTCGCAGGCGCCCTGCATGGGGCAGCCGCCGTGGCCCCCGTTGCCGCCGCAGCAGCCCGCGCACGCGGGGTCCGTGGAGTTTCCGCTCAGGGCGGCGAAATGGCTCATCTGTTTTTCAAGGTCCGCCGAACCGCACACCGGACACTCCGGCCGCTCTGATCCGCGCACGAGAATCTCCGACTGGGCGCCGCAGGCTTTGCAGAAGAAGGCGAACAACGGCATGGGAAGCATCCTCCACGCGTTCGTTGGGAAACGTCAACCACTGGGAGAATTTTATCAGACTGGGCCGTTTTTTGCCAAGCCGGCGGACGGGTCAGCCTTCCCAGGTCCGCAGTTCGACGGTTCCGCCGCCGCAGAAAACGTAGGTTTTATAACGCATCCAGTCGCCCGGGTTCACGTAGAGCCCCTCGCCGCCGCCGGGCAGGGGGAACCGCTCCAGCGCCGCCGCGTGGGAATGGCCGCAGGCGACGAGACCGGCCCTGCCGGCCTCCAGCAGCGCCCGGGCGTGTTCGCGCAGCGCGCGGGCCTCCGGCCCCTCTGCCGGGTCGCCCACCCGGGTGAGGGTGCGGCTGCCGTGGCTGACCGTGCGGGCCAGGGCCATGGCCCAGTCGGGGTGAAGCAGGCGGAACGTTCCCACCACGAAGGGGTTGCGGGCGATCCGCCGGTATGCGCGGTAGGCCCGGTCCGCCGGGTTGACGCCGTCGCCGTGATACAGCAGGGCGCGCCGCCCGTCCAGGTCCATCTCCACGGAATCCGGGTGGATCTGAAACCCCACCTCGTCCCGCAGAAAGCGCCCCGCCCAGAAATCATGGTTGCCGCAGACCAGATGCAGCGCCACCCCGTCGTCGCGCAGGTCGGAGAAGGCGCGCAGGACGGTGTAATAGTCGGAAAAGCACACGTGGCGGTACTCAAACCAGAAGTCGAAGAGATCGCCCAGGCACACGACGCGCCCGCAGCGCAGGCTGCGCAGGCTCTGGAGGAAGTGGACAAACTGGTCCCGGACGGGCCGGGCCTCCGGGCCGCTCTTGAGGTGGACGTCGGAAAAGAGGACGGTCGCGCTCACAGCAGGCCAAACTTGCTCAGGGGCCAAAAGCGCAGCACAGCCCGCCCGACGATCTGGTCGTCCTTCACGGCGCGGAAACTGCGGCTGTCCTTGCTGACGCTTCGGTGGTCGCCCATGACGTAGTATTCCCCCGGATGCAGCAGGCAGAGGTCGCGGTCAGGGGACTGCATTTCAACGGGGTCCAGGTATCCCGTCTCGTCCACCTGCCAGTCGTTGACCCGCACCCGGCCCTTGTCATACTCCACCTGGACCACATCGTCCAGGGCGGTCAGCTCATCCTTCCGGACGGCATTGACGCCGTTTTCGGCCTTTTTGGGGTTCAGGGCGATGACCCGCTTGACGTAGCGCTTGTTCCCGATGCCGTCGAACACGACAATGTCACCGGGCTTGAACGGGGTGAACAGGCCCTCGAAAAGGGCCAGTTTGGAGAGTTGGTGGGGGGCCTTGAGCACCAGAATGCGTTCGCGGTCGTGAAGGTTCGGGAGCATGGAGGGGCCCTGCACCTCGTACCCCTCGATCACGAAGGTCTTGAGGCACCAGAACACCACGAGGAAGACCAGCACCATCTTCACGAACTCGTAAAGCTCGCGGCGGGCTTCCTGCTGCGGTTCCGACGTTTCCGCCGTCTCCGCCGGGGTCTCCAGGGTATTTTCCTCAAACTCCAAAACATCTGTCTCCGGGGGACTGCGCGGCTGCGAACGCGGGCGCGCCCCCCTTCCGCGCCGTCGTGGCGCGTCTTGCGGGAACTATACCATGCGCGCGCGGGGATGTCACGGCGGTCACTCCGCAGCCAGGCCGAGCCGGCGCGCCAGCTTAGAATCCGCGCGGTACCGCGGCATGATGATTTCGGTGTCGTGGGAGACGGCCTGCCGCGCCACGAAGAGGGCGGACGCGGGGTGGGCGTAGGCCATGTCCTTCAGATATTGCCACCATTCCAGATCAAGGGCGGACCGGCTGGCCAGCCGGGCCGAGATGCGCCGCGGGTTGTCGTTCTCCGCCGCCAGCTCGGCGACCTCCTCCGCCAGGGACTGGGGCGGCGCGTCGGTCTTGGCGCGCTCCAGGCGCTCCCCCTGCTCCCTGGCGAGAGCGCAGGCGGCCCGGTAACTCTCCGCGAAGGCGTCCCATTCCGGGTCCGTCTGGCGGACCCATTCCTCGAGGAAGGCCGTCTTGGCATCCAGCGGGAGGGCCGAGAGGCGCCCCGCGATCTCGACATTCTGCAGCAGGTAGTTCAGCGCCGTGTCCGCGTGGCGGTCCGGCGGCTGCACCGCCACGGCCTCCTCCGGCGTGCGGGGGTACTCCCCGTGGAGGATCAGGGCGGTCACCTGGTGGCGTGGCACGGCCGGCAGGGGCTCCGGGAAGGCGGCATAGTCGTAATCCAGCCCCACGGCGGTGCGGTAGCCGCGCACGCCGGCGGGCGTGTCGCCCGCCGCCAGCGCGGCGTCGGCCTGCGCGAGGAACTCCTCCTGCATCCGCCGCCGGATGCGCAGCAGCTCGTAGGCCTGGGCCGCGGCGGCGTATTTTTCCAGCCGCACCGCGTTGTCCGCCAGCTGGAGCAGGGGCTCCCAGGGAAGCTGGGGCGGACCGTTCTTCGTGAGCTGGGCGCGGACATGGGTGAGCAGCCCCGGTGCCTGTGCGGCCCGGAGGGCCTCCCGGTAGGCCGGGTCGTTTTCGTCCGGCGGCAGGAGGTAGGCATACTTGTCCGAGTGAAGGTCTTCCGTCGAGTCATCCCGCAGGGGGGAATAGGGCACGAAGAGGAAGCGGAAATTCACAATATCCCCGGCGGCGATGGCAAAGGCCAGGGCCTGGAGGATGTCGTTGTCCTGCACGGCGGCTTTTGGGGCGGGTTTCCGGGCCATCAGGCATCCCCTCCCCGCAGCATTGCCCGCACAAAGTTCGCCCGCTCCGCCCAGTCGACTTCCGGGCGTGTGACGTCGTAATAGGGGAGCCGCTCGTGGATCTTGTGGTACAGCCGCTGGCGGTAGTGGCGGAGCACGCTGCTGGCGTGGCGTTCGTGGGCGGGGTCCCACCCGCTGTTCTCCACGCATTCCGCGTCCCGGCCCGCCTGGAGCATGATTTCCTCCAGATAGGTCGAGAGGAAATGCCGCAGGGCCTGGTCAAACTGCCTGCGGCCGCCGTCGGCGGCCGAGGCGTCGCCGGCCGCCTGCTGCCAGGCCTCCTCCAGGGACATGACCTCCTCCCGGTCGGCGAGGTACTTCGCGGCCAAGTCGTTGTCCCGCAGGATGTAGAAGGCGGCGTTGAGCTGCGCGATCTGGAGGAGGTACTGGTTGCGCCGGTCCTCGGTCATGACCTGGCCGGTGATCTCCGCCAGCAGGTCTTTGATCTTTTTGCGGTAGTTCCTGCGCACGTCGGCGGGCTTGAAATCCGGGGGCAATCCCAGGATTTCGAGATAATCCACATATCCAGAATCGGACTCAGGCATAGATCGGTCGCTCCGTAAACCCGCATTCTACCCCCCCTGCGGGCCGATGGGCAACTCCGGTCAGGGCTTCGGGCTCTCCTCGATGAACTTCAGGGCGGCCTCTATGTACAAGTCGCCGGTCTTCTCGCCCAGACTCGTTTCGCTGATGTATTCGTAGCGGTCGAAGCTCATCCAGTCCACGCTGGTCAGCATGTAGCCGATGGCGTCGTTGGTGAGGCCGAACAGGAAGGCGTTGCGGGCGGGCATGTGGCGCTTGACATGGTAACCGATGTTCGGCAGGGCCTCGCCCGGAATGGTGAGCACCTGCGCGGTGCCGATGTTCACCAGGTTCACCCGTGTGGTGAAGTCGTCGCCGGGCAGGTTGTAGCCCAGGGGCGACATGCTGATGACCGCCTTGAGCAGGGGGGAGTCCATCGGGAAGGACACGGGCCGCGCGGCGCAGTACAGGTTGGGGTTCTCCTGGACCGGGGCCTCCGCCACGATGCGCAGGGCCTCGTCGGCCATGAGATTGCCGATGCGGATGCACTCCTCCCAGGTCTGGATGTCCTTGCCGCCGTTGTCGTCGCGGCAGTCCGCGGTGACCATGCCGCCCTGGGCACCGTTCATGAAGATGCCCATGCCCCCGGTCTTCTCCGCGATCCGGTCATAAAGCGGGCCGCAGAGGTCGGGGGACAGGATGCCCTGGTCGTTGCCGATGACCTCCGGGTGGGTGGCGTAGTTCACCAGGGTGGCGATGGTTTTTCCCTTGTCGTCGCCGTCGGCGGCCACGGCCTGGATCACGCCGCAGCGGGGGTCGTAGAGCTCGGGCGCGTAGTAGTTGTAGGCGATCTTGCCCTTGGCGCGGTCCACGGCGATCTTCAGCGTGGCCGGCCGCAGGGTGTCCACGGCCTCGTTAATGGCCTCCGCCATCAGGTCGCAGACCCGGTTCAGGTAGTTCAGGTCGGCCCCGTGCTGGCCGTTCATGTCGGGGAACCCGTAGGCGTCGGGCGCGCTGTGCGTGTGGGTCGCCCCGATGAGGATGTTCTCCGGCGGGATGCCCTTGACCTTCGCGCGGGTCTTGTCGCCCAGCACGGCGGGCCAGCCCAGGTTGTCCACGCTGACAATGGCGACGCGCGTGCCGCCCTTCTCAAACACCAGGGCACGGGTGGTCAGTTCGCCCTTCTTCACGGTGGCGGGGTTGGGCTTGCCCACCCCCCCCGACACCGGCAGCAACGGGTCGGGCGTGATAACGCGGAAGGCGGCCCCGGCCTTGAAGGTGTCCTGGGCGGCGGCGAATCCACAGAGCGGGAGGGCGGCGAGCAGCATGGCGGCGGCAATCCCCGTGAAGGATTTCATTTTTGGTAGACTCCGTTTGCCGCCGAAACATGCGGCGGCGAGGTTGTGGGCAATCTTACCGCAGTTGGACACCGCGCGCGGCGCGGGGGTTTCACTATAAGATGCCGCAGAGCGGAGAGATTCTGGCAAGGGATTGCCGTCGTGTCCGGGCGTTGGCGGGAACGAGATTGCCGCGCTTCGCTCGCAATGACCGGAAAAAACAGCTTTGCTGCAATGACCGCGCCAAATGGCGTCACTGCAATGACCGCAGAAAATGGCGTCAGTGCAATGACTGCGCCAAATGGCGTCAGTGCAATGACCGCGCAAAATGGCGTCACTGCAATGACCGCGGAAAATGGCGTCAGTGCCATGATGGCGGAAAATGGCTTTACTGCCATGACCGCATAAGCGCGCGTCATTGCGAACGAGCGAAGCGAGGGAAGCAATCTCGTGCCCGGCATGACGCCGACTTGCAGGTTTGTTTCATGTGACTCAGGTTCGTGCCTGGGACAACCATAAAGGAGCGCAATGGTGATCCTTGCGGTGGAAGGCGGTGGCACGGCCACCCGGGCGGGACTGTACGGGGGGGCGACGCTGCTGGCGGAGGGGACGGGCGGTCCGGCGAATCCGGTGGCCTACGGCCTGTCGCGGACTGTGGACACCCTGGTGGAGCTGGCGGAGCGGCTGCTGCCGGAGGGTGCCGCTCCGGACTGTGTCTGTCTGGCCCTTGCGGGGGCGGCGGAGCCGTTGCTGCGGGCCGCCCTGGCGCGCGGGACGGCGCAGCGGCTGGGCGCGGGGAGGGTCGTGGCCACCACGGACCTGCACCCGCTGCTGTTCGCCAATGCCGGGAAGGGTGCGGGGATTCTGACCATCGCGGGCACGGGGTCTTCCGTGCTGGGGAAGGACGCCTTCGGCTGCACCGCCCGGGCGGGCGGGCGGGGGGCGCTTTTCAGCGACGACGGCAGCGCCTACCGGCTGGCCGTGGAGGGCCTGCGCGCGGCGGCCGCGATGGCCGACGGTCTGGGGCCGGAAACCCCGCTGCTGGAAATGCTGATGGAGGGGGCGGGGGCGGCGTCTCTGGAGGGGCTTGTCGCCTGGTCTGCCCGCGCTGACAAGCGCGCGGTCGCGGCGCTGGCCCCCTTGGTCACAGCGGCTGCGGAGGAGGGGGACTATGTCGCCGCAGGCTGCCTGGAGGAGCAGGCCCGCAGGCTGGCGGGGCAGACCGCCGTGGTGGCGCGGCGTCTCGGGCTGGAGGACGGCTACCGCGTGTTCATGCACGGCGGGCTCCTGCTCAACGCGCCCCGGTACGCGGAGGCGTTCCGGCAGTGCTTGGACATGTACAGCGAGGCCCAGTTCATGACCTGCGCCCTGACAGGCCATGCCGCCGTGGCGGCGTGGGCGGAAACACTGGACCGGGTGCCGGAATGGGCGTCGGAGTGGCGCGGGGACGCCCCCGGGACGCGTCATCCGGAGCTGCCGCCCACAGAGCGGCGCGCCGACAGCGGGCCGTTCCTCGACGCGCTGGACGCGGCGGGCATCGTGGACCTCATGATCCGTCGGGAGGCGGACACCTGCGCAGCGGTGGCGGCGTGTGCGTCTGAAATCGCCCGGGTGGTGGGCCTGGCCGGACGCGTGCTGGAGGGCGGGGGCCGTATCTTCTACATCGGGGCGGGCACCAGCGGGCGCCTCGGCGTGCTGGACGCCTCGGAGTGTCCGCCGACCTTCGGTGTGTCCCCGGACCGGGTTATCGGCATCATCGCGGGGGGTGACACGGCCCTGCGGAACAGCCTGGAGGGGGAGGAGGACCGTCCCGAGCACGGCGGCCGCGACTTGGCGGCGCACAGCGCCGGCCCCGGCGATCTCGTGGTGGGCATTGCGGCGTCCGGTGCCACGCCCTACGTGGCGGGGGCCCTGGAGCACGCCCGGGCGGCGGGCGCGCCCACCGTGCTCGTCTGCTGCGTGCCCCGCCCGGCGATTGCGGCGGACACCGTGATCGCCCTGGACACGGGACCAGAGGTCCTCGCCGGGTCCACCCGCCTGCGCGCGGGCACGGCCACCAAAATGGTCCTCAACATGATCAGCACGGGGGGGATGACCCTGGCCGGATACGTTTGCCGGGGCCTCATGGTGGAGATGAGGCCGACCAACGCCAAACTGCGCCGCCGGGCCGCGCGGATCGTCGCCGAACTCGGCGGATGCCCTGAGGCGGACGCTGCGCACCTCTTGGAAAGCGCCGGATGGCACATCCCCACGGCGGTGGTGATGGCCGTCCTGAAAGTGCCGTCGGAAGAGGCGCGACGGCGGTTGCAGGCCGCCGGAGGCCGCCTGCGCGGGATATTGGGCGAAACCTGACCGTCCTGCGTTCTGCGAGCCTGGGTGCGGCAGAGCGCGCAGCGCCTTGGAGTGCGGCGGCTTGCCGCCGCCTTTCTTCCCGCAAGCTCAGCTTGCGGGTGTCCTCTCCATCCACCAGCACACGAGCGTCTTCATGCAGGGCGTTCCCCCATGAGGCCGCGAAGTGCTTCAGGAGTCCCGCAGACAGGACGCTCGCGCGGGCAAGCCTACGCACTCCAAGGCGCGCGCCGCGCGCGGGAGGACCGCCGTAGCTTTTGTTGGCCTGGGCGTTGCAGTGCGCGCAGCGCCTTGGAGTGCGGCGGCTTGCCGCCGCCTTTCTTCCCGCAGGCTCGCCTGCGGGCGATGTACGCAGAAAAACGTGGGCCGTTTTCCTTTCCCAAGGTCCTGGCGGAGCTTCGAGTTGAAGTCGAAAGGCCAATCACCATAGACTAGCCGCAGCTTGGTGTCGCGTTTTCAGTCAGAGCGCGAACATGGCGTGCATTGAAATCATTGGAGAACCTATACGCAGTAGCAGACAGCAATAACGAAAATAGACCTTAGGCGTTTGGTCTTGGGTGGTTCCCGACAAATCTTCCACTTCGCGTAATCCGCGAAAAAAGGCACGAACCACACAGGCACTGGACGCTCCCCTTTGGGAGCGTCGTCAGGCTTGTGTTCGTGCAGGGTGTGGAAGCCCCGTTGGGAACGCAGGTAGGCGGCGTTCCTTTTTTGTTGACTCCTTGCCTACCCGCCCACGACAGCCGGAAGAACACATACGACGGCGCGGCAGTCTGGAACATGCCGCAGGCGGACAGAGGGCGATTGAGGCGGACACCCGGCAGGGGATACCGCTTCGGACAACAGGCAAGGAGAAAAGGTCATGGTGCGGTTCAATTGGTTCATGCAGGGATGGCTCGGAAATGTAAACCGGAAAACACGGACGGCCGGGCTGTTCTTGATTGTCTGCTGGGTCCTCGCCCTTTCCGGATGTCCGAAGACTGTTCTTGTGACGGTTCCCGATCTGGCGGGCATGACGCGGGCCGAGAGCGAAGCCCTTCTCGGGCGGCTTCAGTTTTCCGTCGGGGAGGTCACGGAGGCTTACAGCCCCTCGGCGCCGGCGGGAAGTGTGATCGGACAAAGTCCGGCAGCCGGGGAACGCGTAGCTCGGGGAGCCTCGGTAAGCATGGTCCTTTCAAAGGGGCCGGAGCCGCCCTCCACGGAGGCCGTGACTGTTCCCGATCTCCGGGGAATGACCGAGGCGGAAGGCATGTCTTCCATCCAGGCTCTTGGTTTGGTCGTGGGCACTGTGGGACACCAGTACGATAGCGGCGTTCCCGCAGGACATGTCCTTGAGCAGTTGCCGGCCGCCGGATCACGCGTGGCCCCCGGAGCGAAGGTGTCCTTCGTGTTGTCCCGTGGACCGCGTCTCGTCCCCGATCTCTTGGGGAGGGACCAGTACTCCGCCGCAATGGCCCTAAGGGACGCGGACCTCGCGTGGGGAAATGTCACCTATGAGCACAGCGAAACGATCCCCGTGGGCCGCGTGTGCGGACAGAGTCCCGCGCCAGGAACCCCCATTTCCGTGATGGCGTATGTGAACATCGTAATTTCCAACGGCATCATGCCGGTGCCCGTCCCCAATGTGGTCGGCATGACCCAGGATGCGGCGACAGAAGCGATTGTCGCCGCTGGACTTGTCCTCGGAGGAGTGGATGGACAATTCAATGCCACCATTCCCGCTGGCACGGTGATGAGCCAAAATCCGACGGCGGGCACGAACAAAGTTCCAGGATCCCCTGTCAGCCTCGTTGTCTCCCTTGGGCTTCCCCGGGTGCCGAATGTGGTCGGCCTGACCCGTCTGTTGGCGGAGGCGGCCATTCTGCGGGCGAGTCTGGCCGTGGGGGAGGTGACGGAGCAGCACGATGAGACCGTGCCTGCGGGCATAGTCATGGACCAGTATCCCGAGCCCGGAACGGTCAGCAATCCGGGAAGACAGGTGCGCCTGATGGTGTCGGCGGGGCCGGAACCGGTCCCGGTGCCCTATGTGGTGGGGATCCCCCAGGCGCAGGCGGAAGCCGCCATTGCGGCCGCGCGGCTGGCTGTTGGAAGCGTCTCCGTGCAGTTCAGCGTCTCCGTGCCGGAGGGCAGCGTGATCAGCCAGGACCCCGTCGGCGGCACGGAGGTTGCCCCGGGAACCGAAGTGCATCTGGTCGTTTGCGGAAAGCCCACCATTCCAAACGTGGTCGGAAAGCGCGCCATAACCGATATTCAGGCAAGATTTTCCTCTGACACGAGAGCGCCCGCCGCTTTCTCACCGGACGGCCAAGTGGTAATCACCAATACCGCGGGAAACGCCGCGAAACTGTGGAACGTAACCTCCAGACAGGCACTGTTTACCCTGTCCCATGCGGAACCGGTCACCTCTGTGGCCTTCTCCCCCCAGGGAGACCGGGTGATCACCGGCAGCGAAGACTGGAAAGCCAAGATTTGGGACGTGCAGACCGGCGCCCTGCTGAAGACGCTGGTGGGGCATACCGGAAAAGTCCTGGCGGTGGCGTTCAGCCCTGACGGCACAACGGTGCTTACCGGATCGGAGGACAAAACCGCCCGCGTTTGGAACGCATCCACAGGGGGAATCGTGCAGACTTTTGCGGATCATGACCGCGGCGTAAGTTCTGTGGATTACGCGCCAAACGGGGCCACGGTATATACCGCCTGCGGAAAAGTCTATGCTTGGAGCGTCGCCTCGGGAGTGGGCAGCGAGATGCAATCCTATGGTTACACCGTGGATTGTTCCCCAGACGGACGCTGGTTGTTGGTTTCCGGTGTCTCTCTCGGCCCTTCCGATGTGTTGGATTTGCAGACAGGAGCCGTGACCCAAGAAATTGACATGGTGGAGGCGCGCTTTTCGCCGAACGGGAAAGAGATATACGGCGACGGTAGGTTCAGCGGCGGAATTCTCTTGGACGTCTCCACAGGCTTCACGTTGCAGAGATACCCTCTCCCTGTGCTGTGCGTGTCTTCAGATGGGAAAAGCGTCCTCTGTGAGGCTATGTTTACTGATGGTGTTCGGATATTCATATCGAACAAACTTGCCGCCGCACAGGAGACGCTCCTACGCTCAGGATTGTTTCCTGGATCTGTCACCTCCCAGCTTCACGATAGCATTCCCAGAGGACATGTGGTACATCAGAGCCCGTTGGCCGGAGGTCCGGCAGAGGTCGGGAGCACGGTGGACCTGATCCTGTCCGGGGTCACGGAATGACCGTGTACTGATTCCCCAACAACGAGGACCGATCCAAGCCTCCGGGATGTTGGCACCATGAGGGCCAGCCTTCCGGGGGCATTGTTTTCTTCCGATAAGGCACGGGGGACGTCCTGCCGCCCGCGTGCAAGCCCGCGCGAAGGAAGGCGCAGGCAAGCCTACGCACTCCAAGGCGCGCGTTGCGCGCGGGAGGACCGTCGCAGCTTTTGTTCGCCTGGGTGCGGCAGAGCGCGCAGCGCCTTGGAGTGCGGCGGCTTGCCGCCGCCTTTCTTCCCGCAGGCTCGCCTGAGGGTTCTTCTCCACCTCAGCCGACATGCCCGCCTGAAGAAGTGGTATCCTCTCACGGAACCGTGAAACTTGTCGGGAGCCCTGCGGACATGTCGTCCTCCGACAGACCAAGCGAACCCTTGCCGGACAAGCCGGGCTGGTGGCATCACGCCCCCATCCACCGGTTTGAACCGGGGGGTGTTTACATGATCACGGCCGGCACGCTGCACAAGCGGCCGCTGTTCACCGGGGACACCCGGCTTTCCCTTCTTGAGGACACGCTCCTTGGGGTGTTCCGCGAACACGGTTGGCAACCCCAGGCCTGGGCTGTTTTTCCAAACCACTATCACTGCGTGGCTCTGGCTCCTGCCGGAGATGGAGGGCTGCCCCTGCGCGATGCTGTGAGGTGTGTGCATTCCCTGTCCGCACGGGAGCTGAACCGGCTGGACAGCGCGCCCGGACGCAGGGTCTGGTTTCAGTACTGGGACACGCGGCTGACCTATGAGAAGAGCTACTATGCGAGAATCAATTACACGCAGAACAACCCGGTGAAGCACGGGCTTGTGGCGTGCGCGGAACAGTACGCCCACTGTTCCGCAGCGTGATTCTCCCAGAATGCCGACGACGTGTTCCGGCGCAAAGTGGCGACGTTTGGTTATGGGCGGGTGAGCGTGGCAGACGATTTTGACTGAGGGGCATGTCGTGAGGGCCGCGCGGGCAAGCCCGCGCGAAGAAAGGCGGCGGCAAGCCACCGCACTCCAAGGCGCTGCGGCGGTTTTCTCCTGTTTTGCGGTCCTTTCCGCTCCCGGTAGGCCTTGTTTCGGGTGTTTCATGGCCTCGAAGCTTGATTTTCTTAAAGAAAAATGTTTACAAATGTGCGGAATTGGGTATAATGAAAAAAAAGAAACGCGTCGTATGCGCCGGGTGAGAGGATTGTCCCGTCGTGCCGGGTTGCCGCAGGCGGGGGTTTGGGCGCCATGGGGCAGGAGGAGACGCGGAGCGAAGCGAGAAAGGTGCAGGCCATGAATTTGGAAGAGATCCGCAACAAGCGGGCGCGGTTCGGCATCGGCCTGATGTCGGGCACGTCCTGCGACGGGGTGAGCGCGGCGCTGGTGCGCATCAAGGGCACGGGCCCCGGGCTGGCGATCAAGATGCTGGCGCACCAGACTTTTGCCTACGAGCCGGAACTGCGGACGCGGCTGCTGGGGGAGCACCTTTCGGCGAAGGAAATCTGCCTGCTCAATTTTGAGCTGGGCGAGCGGATGGCGGAGGCGACGGGCACGATGATGGACATCGCCGCGGACGAGCAGGTGCAGGTGGACTTTGTCGCGATTCACGGCCACACTGCGGCCCACTATCCGCCGGGATCCTCCGGGGACCATTACGGCACGCTGCAGATCGGGGAGCCCGCCGTGATCGCCCACCGGTGCGGCCTGCCCGTGGTGTCCGACTTCCGCGTGCGCGACATGGCGGCGGGGGGGCAGGGGGCGCCGCTGGTGCCGTACGCCGACTGGCTGCTTTTCCGGCGCGAGGACCGGACGATGGTCTGCCTGAACATTGGCGGCATCTCGAACCTGACGGTGGTGACGCCGGAGTTCAACGACATCATCGCGTTCGACACGGGCCCGGGCAACATGATCATTGACGGGGCGGTGCGCCTGCTCTCGCGCGGCACGCGCATGTACGACGAGAACGGCGAGGCGGCGCAGCGGGGGAAGGTGGTGGACGAGTTTCTGGAGTACCTGCTGAGCGACGCCTATTTCACCAAGGACCCGCCCAAGAGCACGGGGCGCGAGCGCTTCGGCGTGGACGTGTACCTGCGCGACGCGCTGGCCAACCGGCGCGACCACTCCTATGAGGACCTGGTGGCGACGGTGACCGAGGCGGTGGTGCAGAGCATTGCGGACGCCGTCAAGCGCTTTGTCGCCCCGAAGCACGAGGTCTCGCACATGATCGTGGGGGGCGGCGGCGCCATGAACAACGCGATCATGCTCGGCCTGCGCCGGGCGATGCCGGACATCAAGATTTTCGTGAGCGACCGCATCGGCATCTCCTATGACGCCCGCGAGCCCATCGCCTTTGCTATACTTGGGAACGAGACGCTTTGCGGAACCCCCGCGAACGTCCCCCAGGCCACCGGGGCCAAGGAGCGGGTCTTGCTGGGAAAGATCACGCCGGTCTGAGCCCCGGGGAGACAAGGAAGACCGATGATCAGCCCCGAGTTGCTTGAGATTCTGGTGTGCCCCGAGAACCAAACCCCCGTGTCCCTTGCGGACGCGGCGCTGGTCCGGAAGGTGAACAGCGCCATCGCCGCCGGGAAGATGGCCAACCGCGCCGGGGAGATCGTCAGCGAGCCGGTGGACGGCGGGCTGGTCCGTGAGGACCGCGCCTGGCTCTATCCCGTGCGCGAGGACATTCCCGTGATGCTGGTGGACGAGGCGCTTCCGCTGGAGGGGCTGCTCCCCTGACCCGGCGCCGCCGTCCGGCGGGCCGCGCGGTTTCCTTTCACGCAACCAACCCCTTTTTGGAGAGACAAGCATGCGCATTTGCATGGCCGGCGCCTGCGGCCGCATGGGCCGCCGGATTCTCGAGTTCGCCGTCGAGGCGGGCGACATGGAGATCGCGGGGGCCTTTGACCTTCCGCAGAACAGCGGGACCGAACTCACGGTGGGCCTCGAGTGCGGCCGTCCGCAGAAGGTGGTGGTCGGCGCCGACAGCGCCGCCGAGATCGCCCGGGCGCAGGTGGTGATTGACTTCACCCTGGCGTCCGCGTGCGTCGGCAATGTCCGCCTCGCCGCGGCGGCGGGTGTGGCCGCGGTCGTGGGCACCACGGGCCTCGACGCCGCGCAGCAGGCCGAACTGCGCGCGCTGTCCGCCGACATTCCCGTGGTCTACGCGCCGAACATGAGCGTCGGCGTGAATCTGCTGTTCAAGGTGGCCGGCGAGGTTGCCCGCATTTTGGGTCCGTCCTACGACGTGGAGATTGTCGAGGTCCACCACAACCAGAAGAAGGACAGTCCCAGCGGGACGGCGGTCCGCCTGGCCGAGCGGGTCGCCGAGGCCCTCGGACTGGACTATGAGACGGCTGCGGTCCACGGACGCGGGGGGCTTGTCGGCGCGCGCCCGTCGGGCCAGATCGGCATGCACGCCGTGCGCGGCGGCGACGTCGTCGGCGAGCACACGGTCTCCTTCATCAGCCGGGGGGAGCGGGTCGAGCTGACGCACAAGGCGCACAGCCGGGACAATTTCGCGCGCGGGGCGCTGGTGGCGGCGCGGTTCGCCGCGGCGGCGGCCCCCGGCCTCTATGACATGCAGGACGTGCTCGGCCTCGAGTGACCCGCCGTCACCCGCCGTCAGAGGCGGGGCCGATGGTGATTTCGCGCCCCACGGCGCGGCGCACCTCCAGGGCCGCGCCGCCGGCGGGGGGGTGGTGCACGTAGTCTGCCAGGGCCGCCATGGTGCCGCCGTATTCCAGGGCGATCCTGCCCAGCGACGGGGCGTCCAGCAGCGTTTCCGCCCCGGTGACCCCCGGCGCGGCGCCCAGGAGCGCCGCCACGGCAGCGGTGAGCCCGGCGACATTGTCCGTCTCCACCGTGACGATCACCCGGTCGCGGTTCTGCCGCGCCAGCATGGCGAGGGTCACCGAAACCGCCGTGTCCCCCACAAGCCGGGCGGCGGCGTCACTGAGCACCTGGCTCCCCGCCGCTTCGGGGTCCAGCCCCTGGACAACGCCCTCGGCGGTGAAAACATCGCACATCTTTCCGTCGGTGCCGGAGAAGACGCGCAGCAGCACCGTGCCGCGGTGCCGGTACACGTTGGACCCGTCGGTGGTGGGCTCGCGGGTGACGGAGGCCTCCCCCAGCAGCAGGACGTCGTGCAGGTTCTCGCGGGCGAAGCGCGCGCCGGTCTCGAGTCCCCCGGCGACCACCGCCGCCAGCTCTTCCGGGGTGCGGCGGGGCTGCAGCGCCTCCACGCCCTTCACGGTGAAGTTGAACTTCTCCAGACCCTCGCGCAGGGCCGCCGCCGCGGGGCCCCCCTCCGTGACGGGGGGGGTGCCGGGCTCGGGTGTTTCCGCGAGCAGCACCAGCACGGTCGGGCGGCGGGGCAGCCGGGGCAGCATGACCGCCGCGATGTCCTGGCGCAGGGGCTTTTCCGCGAGGTGCGCGTCAATTTCCACGTGGGTCTGCCCGTCCGGCGTGGTGTCGCAGCGCAGGAGGTCGTGCCGGGGCACATAGGCGGACGCCTGCCGCAGCATCATGCGGAAGGGCGCCAGGTCCTCCGTGTTGGCCATGGTTTTCACGGCCTCCGTGAGGGCCTGCTGCTGCGCGTCCTCCACGGCGAGCCGGCGGGCGGCGGTGCCCGTGCCCCGGGCCGACCCGGTCATGCGCACGGTGAAGGAGTCCTCCTCCGCCGCGGGGCAGGGGAGGGCGGCCGCCACCGCGAGGAAAAGCGCGACCCGGACCGCGCCGCGCGCGGGTCCGGGCCAAAGCCTTTCGCTGGGGGCCATCGCGGGGTCAGTCCCGCCCGCGGGCGATGATCAGGATGCGCAGCAGGTTGAGCACGGCGGCGGCGGCGGCGGCGACATAGGTCATCGCCGCGGCGCCGAGCACTTTCCTCACCCCGAGCATCTCGTCGTCCGTGAGGTACCCCCCGGCGGCCAGGGCTTTCACCGCGCGGCGGCTCGCGTCAAACTCCACGGGGAGGGTGACGATGGTGAAGGCCACCGCGGCGCTGAAGAGGTAGATGCCCAGCTGCAGGAGGAACCCGAAGCCGCTGTCGCTGAAGATGAGCCCCGCGAAGATCAGGGGGAACGCCAGGGTGGACCCGATGCTGGACACGGGGTACATGAAATGGCGCAGCTTCATGGGCGCATAGCCCTGGGCGTCCTGGATGGCGTGGCCCACCTCGTGCGCGGCGATGCCGAGCGCGGCAATGGAGGCGCCCGCGCCCACGCCCTGCGAGAGGTTGACCCGCTTGGCCGCGGGGTCGTAGTGGTCGGTCATTTCCCCGGGCACCATGCCCAGGGAGACATTGCGCACGCCGGCGTTCTCCAGGATGACGGCGGCCACATCGGCGCCGGTCATCCCCGAGCGCGTGGCGATCTGCGAGTACTTTCCGTAGGCGTGCCTCACCCGCGCCTGCGCCCACAGGGCGAAGATCATCGCGGGGATCATCAGCAAGTCCGCCGGATGGAACATGTGGAACATCTCAGACTCCTTGTTTGTCCGCCGTCCCGGCCGCAGCCTCTTTGGGCGTGCCCAGCATGCTGCACTGGCCGTTCAGCGCCGCGCCTTCTTCCATCACCAGAACGCCCGCCCGCACATCGCCGTTGACAACGCACCCGGTCCCCAGCCGCAGCCTTCCGGCCACGGACACGCCGCCGGTGACGCATCCAAGGATGTCCACGCTGCCGCCTGCGTATATGTCCGCGTTGATCCGGCCCGTCGCGCCGACGGCGAGGTTCCCGGAGCATTTCACCGGGCCTTCCACCGTGCCGTCCACATGGCCCGACCCCGCGGACACGGCGCCTGTCAACGAGGCGGACTTGAACAGCGTCAGCTCCCCTTTCAGGGTGATGTCGCCTTCGACGCGCCCCGCGATCTCCGCGTCGCCCGCCGTTTCCAGCGATCCGCTGACCACCGCGCCCACCGGGATAACCATCCGGGCGTGTGCGGCATTCCGGCCCCGGCGGGCGCCCGGGTCCGAAGGACGCGGATGCGCCTCCTGCGGGGTCTGCCGGAGCGGCGCGGTGTTCCGCGCCCCGCCCCGGCCCTCCTGGACCGCGCGGTCAAACCAGCCCGCAATCCTTCCAAAGACGCCCGGCTTCCTGTCGGGTCCGCCGTTGCCGTTTCCCGGCGCCTGGGGGGTCTGCTCTTCGCTGGACATGGATTCAGCCCTCAATGGGTGCGCGCCGCTTCGTCCGGGCCGCCGCATGGGGCACCCCCCATGCGGGCCGTTGCGGCTTGTCTGCCCGCAAGTGTAGCCATTTCGGCGCGGTGTTATCAAAAGCCCCGGCGCGCCCGGGCGGAATGGAACGTTCTCCGGCCGGTGTTGAATAAAACATGTGCTGAAGAGGACGCAACAAAGAAGGAGCGGAAACATGCGAAGAAAATACAGGGTGGTTGTCCCGCTGGTGGTGTGCGCGCTTGCCGGCGGAGCGGTTGTGCTGGGAGCCCTGCACGGCGGGGTGGTGCTGGCCGCCGTGGAGATTGGCCAGGCGGTGCCCGGTTTTGAGCTGCCCGATGTGAACGGCAAAACGCGGAAACTGGCTGATTTCGAGGGGAAAATCGTGGTACTGGAGTTCTGTTCGATAGAGTGCCCGTTCTCGCGCGGAGCGGATCCGCACCTTTCCGCCCTGGCGCAGCGCTACGCGCCCCAGGGGGTGGTGGTGATAGGCATTGACTCCCACAAGAGCACCACCCCGGAGCAGATACGGAAGTATGCGCGGGAGAAGGGGAAGACGTATCCCATTCTCAAGGACGCGGGAAACGCCTACGCGGACGTGCTCGGCGCCAAGGTGACCCCTGAGGTGTTTGTCCTGGGCAAGGACGGCAAACTGGCGTATCACGGTGCCTTTGACGACCGGAAGGCCCCTGAAGAGAAGGGGGAAACCCCGTATGTGGAGAATGCCGTCAAGGCACTGCTTGAGGGCAGGCCTGTGGAGCCCGCCACCGTCAAGGCGTGGGGCTGCGGCATCAAGCGGGTGGAGAAACCCTGACGGTGTCTGAAAAACGGTCCAACGGTGCGGGGCGCGGAATGCCTGCCGGTATTCCGCGCCTCCCCCTGTCTCTGGCGGCCTGCGTTCTGCTGTCCGCCTGCGGCGTGCAGAATACCCCTCCCGCCATGCAGTCTCCCCCGGCTGCGATGGAGAAGGCCGTTGTCTCCCCCATTTCCGGCGATGGCATCGTCCGGTGGCTGAAGGAAACCCGGGGAAAGGCGGCTGTGGTGAACCTTTGGGCCACCTGGTGCCCCCCCTGCGTGGCCGAGATGCCGGAGCTCAACGACTTTCACAAAACGGCGGACCCCGCCCGGGTGGCCCTGCTGGCGGTCTCCGTGGACGACTCCTCCCGGTTGGCTTCCACCGTGGTTCCTTTTGTGGAAAAGCACGGAATCGTCTTTCCGGTCCGTGTGCTGGAGGACACCTCCCCGGACGCGTTGGGAGCCGCGCTGGGCATTGACTTCTCGGGGGCTGTGCCGGTCACGCTGCTGTATTCCGCAACGGGAGAGCTGGTGAAGATGTGGGACGGTGAGGTGACGGCGCGGGAACTGCGGGAGGCGCTGGGAGGCGCGTAACGGCGGTTTTTGTCGCTATTTGACCGTCGTCTCCCGCTGAGGAAGGGCGGTTTCCGAAATTAACCCTTGACATGGCGCACCGTTTGAAGTAATCTATTTACAAATCCGCCGTTTGTGCGGTTTTCAAGTGAACGTTCAAAGGAACTTTGGAGGGTCTTCTCGTGAGACATGTGACGGCTGTTACCCGGCGAAGGAACGTGGCCAAGGCGACGGCGCTTGAGGACACCATTTGCGCGGTGAGCGCGGTTATCAGCGCGCTGCTCGGTTTCTTCGGCGGGAGTTCGCCCCTGCTGCTGTTCGTTGAGGACAAGTGCGCCATTCCGACGCCGGGCACCGGGTCGGACACGGCCAGCTAGGGGTACGAAAACAGGCAGGGATGCCGTTTTTCGCGGCTTGAAAGCGGGACCGTCCCGTTTCTGCTGGTGAAACTTGGAAAAAGAGTGTACTATCTAGTCTGCGAGGCCGGAGGCGGTCCCCGGGATGGGCTGCCGCGCCGGGTGGACAGAAACTCAAGGTGAGCGTATGGAAATGTCAACGGCGAGTCGTAAGGTTCTGACCGCGTGCGTGGCGCTCTTTGTGCTGGCGGCTGTGACCGGGTGTGATGTGATCAGCCCCGTCTACATGCCCGACAAGGCGCTGTCCAAGGTGGTGCGCGCCGCAGTGGGCAAGCCGCTGGGGGTGGTGACGCGCGCGGACATGGCCAAGCTCAAGGAACTCCAGGCTGCCGGGATGGGCGTTGTTGACCTGCAGGGGCTCCAATACTGCGAGTCGCTGTCCGTGCTCAATCTGAGCGGCAACGCCGTGGTGAGTCTGGCCCCTCTGGCGGGCCTGCGGAATCTTGCCCGGGTGAACCTCAGCGACAACCAGCTGGGCAGCGTTGAGGCGCTGTCCGGGTGGTTCTATCTCGAGGAGCTTCAACTCTACGGCGAGCAGAACCTGATCTGGGACTGGCGTCCGCTGCTGGCGAACGTGCAGGCCGGCGGGCTGGGCGCGGGGAACATCCTCGTGCTGCCCACGGCGACCACGCTGGACTCGAACAGCAACCCCCTTCCCGGATTTGCCGAGGCGCAGAAAGCCCTGATTGAGCAGGATGTCAAGGTTACCTACGGCGCCCCGGGCGAGACGACGGATGGCACGACGGACGAAACGCAGACCGGGTCCTGACGGCATGCCGGGTGTTTCCTGGAGAGTCCCGAGGGCGGGTCGTTGCAAGCGGCGGATGCCGGCGGGCGGCGTCAACTTTTAAGGTGTAGCACAATGAGCATGGCCATGCCTCGGTGGTGCGCGGTTGTCTTTGTGGGGGCCGCGCTGCTGGCGCTCGGGGGGTGCGGGAACAATGTGGACCTCAAGGTGGAACCCGGGGCGCTCGCCTTTGGCACCGACCGGTCCGAGGTCTTCTTCACCCTGCTGAATGACGGCGTCTTTGCCGCGGAGTGGACGCTGGAGGAGGTGGTCCGGGAGAGCCAGGAGGCCGAATGGCAGCCGGCCGACGTGGCCTGGTTTGCGGCGGACAGCGCCGGGGGCAGGCTCAGGCGGGACGAGTCGGCGCGGGTTTCCCTGACCGCGAACCGGGCACTGGTCGGCGCCGGCACCTACAGCAACACCGGCGTGCGGATCACCTCGGGCAAGTTTGTCCAGGTGCTGCCCGTGTCCATCATCGTCGAGGCGTCCCTTCGGGTGTTGCCCGCGCGGATCGCCCTGACCCCCGGCAGCACGGGGGCGCGTTTCACGGTTTTCAACGTCGGCAACCAGCAGCTCTCGTGGTCTTTGATGTATTTGGGGTCCAGCACGGTTCCTGGGGATGCCGTGGCCCTGCCATCGGACATCGTGGCCACCCCGGCCGCGGGGGACATCAGCGCGGGCGATCTGGCCCAGGTCGAAATCGCCTGGACAACGGAACGCGCCGACTTTAACCTGCTGGTGGACTCCGCCGGCGGGCAGGCCGTGGTGCGCATCGTGTTCGGAGAGCCGCTGCCGGGGCTGGAAGTCACGCCGGAAGTGCTGACGCTGTACTATGACCCGTCCGGGGAGGGGGAGCAGCCCGCCTCCAAACTCACCATTGAAAACACCGGCACGGTCGCCCGCAGCTGGACCATTTCGGCGGCGGACCTGATGAACCCCGCCGCCGCGCCCGCCATCGCCGCCGCGCCCAACCAGGGGGCGACGCTTCCCGGGGAGACGCAGGAAGTCACGGTGCGGGTCACGGACCCCGAGCTGATCCTGTCCGGATCGGGCAACTACGAGCTCCAGATGCGTTCCGGCGAGGAGGGGTTCCTTGCCGTTCCGCTGGTGCTTGAGATCGTGTCCCTTCCCGACATCGCCGTTTCCGATCCGCCGAACCCGGAGTCGGGGCGGCCGGAAGTGACGTTCATGGACGTTTTGGACTTCGGCCGGGAACAGGTGGTGGGCGAGTTCTGGGTGGCCAACATCGGGCCGGTCGGGTCCGACCTTTTCTTCAAAGTCGTGTCCGACGATGACACGTCCGCCGCGCCGCTGATCACGAGCATCACGCCGCGGCAGGGGGACACCAACCAGCGCCCCGGGACGGATTTCTTCCGGGACAACACGTCCAACACGCTCATAGACGGCACCCCCGTTTATGTGACGGTGGACCGCTCCGTGATGACGGAGGACGTGGAGTACCGGAAGGTCACGGTGGAGGCGTGGAACCAGGACTACACCCAGCGGCTGGACTCGGTGGAGCCCTATGAGCTTTCCGTGCGTGTGGAACGCCCGCCACTTACCGTGGAGGGCGCCACCAACCGGAGCCGTCCGCCGTTCCTCAACCGCTTTGTGTTCCTGCTCCGCGACACGACGAGCCGGGTCATCCCCACCCGCACGCCGGAGGACCTCGCGCGGCTCAGCTTCGATGTCGCGGAGGATGGTGTCTACATTGACTGGAACGAGGCCACCAAGAGCATCACGGGGCCGGAGAGCCTGCGCACCAACATGGTCCTGATGCTGGACTACACCGGGAGCATGTATTACGCCGGAACGACCGACCCGGCCAACCCGCTCGCGCCCGGCGAGGCGATCGCGCAGGTCAAGACGGCGGCCCTTCGGTTCATTGACGACCTGCCCCCGGGCACCCGCCTGGCCATCATGTACCACAGCGACCGGCAGCAGCAGGACCGGTTCATCTTCCCGTTCAGCACGGACAAGACGGCTCTGAAGAACGCCCTGGCGGCGTTTCATCTCTCCCCGGCGCTGCACGGCACGTCCACCGTGTGGGACGCGGTGGAGGAGGCCGTGCTGCGGGTGGCCCTCGAGGATCCCGGCGATGTGCTGGCCTTCGACGATGCGGACGTGCGCGCCGTGGTTTTCCTTACCGACGGGCGCGACAATTCCTCGCTGTCCGACGCGTCCTCCGTGTCCACCCTGGCACAGGATCTGCGCGTGCGCCTGTATCCCGTCTCCTACGCCCCCAGTTCACCCGTGGAGACCACGGACATGATTGTTGCGGCCGGGGAGACCGGCGGGCACCACTATGGCGGCGGCAACGTGCGCGCCTTGAACGCGCTGCTTGGGAACCAGCGTTCCCTCACTCTGGACCCGGCGGAGAGCACCTCCGCAGACCAGGTGGCCTTCCTCGTGTCGAACACGGGCACCGCCAATCTTTCCTGGAGCGCCGCCCAGGCGGAAACGAAACCCTGGATCGTGTCGCTCACCCCCGAGGCGGGCATTGTCCCCCCCGGCGGGAGCACCCGTGTGACCGTGACGGTGAATCCGGCCCTCGCGGGCGCGCCGCCGCTGAACAGCGTTCGGGGCGCGCTGAACGTGGACTCCAACGACGGCGCCGCCACGGTCGAGGTGCTGATGACCCTGACCGAGGACAATTCGGCGCTGCGGGGCCTCACCGCCGCACTGATGGACGAGCCCGGAACCATACTGGGCGAGCTTCGGAACCAGGTTGTCCTCGCCTATGTCAGCCCGCGCCAAGCCCCCGGAACGTACACCATCCGGGTGAAGTATGAGCAGCCCAACGGCGAGTCTGTCACGGGCTTCTTCGAGAAGGACGGCGTCTTCACATCCGGCGATGTGCGCGCCGGGCAGCTCTCCCTGACCACGGCGGGCATTGTGGAGGACCTGGACGCGGCGGACCTGGCGTCCGCAGTCCGGGCGGAGGCCTATCTGCGCGCCGACTACGTGCCGCGCGGCGTCAGCCAGTTCCGATTCCGCTTCCTTCCGTCGTTCCCGGTGGATGCGCCGGCCGCCGCGCGTGCGGCCTTTGCCGCGACGGCGGTGCTGGACGCCGACCTCGCGCCCGGCGGGCTGCTCGCCTCGGGCAGCCAGACCTCGTCCTGGCGCCTGGTCCGGGAGCGCGACCAGATTTACACCCTGCTGACTGAGCAGGAGAACTGCCTGCCCTATGCGTCCTTCGGCAACCTGCTCCGCATCCGGATCACGGGCATAAAGGGGTATGTGGACGCCTGCGAGGCGGCCGGCGTTGAGCCGCGCATCCTCCTGGGCATGCGCGCGGAAAACCAGATTTACGTCCGTCCCGCCGGGCCGGGAAGGCCCAGCGAGAGCATCTACTTCCTGTATCCAACGGGTCCGCTGTCGCCCAGCCGGCCGCTGGAGATCGGGGGATACTCCGACACCGCCTCGCCCGCGCGCACCATGCTTGACCTGTTCTCCACGTATCTGGATCCCGAAGCGCCGAACGCCTGGGACATGGACGAGGACGGACTGCCCGACTTTCAGGATCCGGCGATTGACGACGACGGTTTGCCCGGCCCGCTGACGTTCCCGGCGCAGCTTGACTTGACGCTGGCTCCGGCGACGGTAAGCCTGATCAACGGGCGGCTGGACACGTTCTCCTGGACTGCGGAGCTCGTGCCGGAGGCCCCTGTGGCGGCGCTGCTGGAGGGCCGCTTCACCCTGGACTTCTCGGGGGCTGCGACGAGTGTGGCGCCCGGAGAGTCCACGTCGTTCACCGTGGATGTGGACCGGACAGGGCTGCCCAGCGGCCTTTATGAGGCCACGCTGCTGATCCAGACCGATGTCTTCCAGACGGAGCAGGTGAGGGTCGTTTTCCGCATCTCCTGACAATAGACCGCCCGGCGGCCCCGGCCGCGGGATAAGGACGCCGCATATGTTTAGAGCAACGCGTTGCATGATCATGGTGGGCTTGGCGGCCGCCGCCGCACTGGGCGCCGGCTGCACATGGCGCCCGGTTCTGAGCGTCACCCCCGTGACGGTGGCCCTGGGCAACGGAGTTAGCGACGGCACCTTCCGCGTGGCCAACACGGGCGGCGGCGCCCTGCGGGTCACGGTGTCCGAAGACCTTCCCTGGGTCGCGCTGCGCGCCCCCTCGGGCGAGACCGTCTCCCCCTACACGGCCACCGTGCGCCAGGACGTGCTGGTGCTTCAGGTGGTTCTTGTCGAAGACGGGATTCCCGAAGGTGAACTGGAGGTCCGCGGGGAAATCCGCATCAGTTCCAACGCCGGCGAGGAGACCGTGATTGTTTCCGCGCGCCGCGAGACGGAGGCGGTGCTCAATGTGACGCCCGAAACCCTCGATTTTGGCCTCAACGCCCTGGAGCAGACCGTCACGGTGACCAACCGGGGATCGGCGGCGTTGAACTGGACCCTGGGCATCCCCGCCAACCAGGTCTGGCTAGGCGCCACGCCGGTGGCGGGCACCCTGGCGTTCGGAGAGCGCGCGGAGGTCACTGTCCGGGTGAACCGGGGCAATCTGGCCGCCAGCGCGGAACCCTACAGCGCCCCCCTGCAATTCGTTTCGAACGGCGGCAACGCCCAGGTGACGGCCACCATGCAGGTGCCCACCTTCTCGGTGTCCCCGCCCGCGCTCGACTTTGGCGCCCTCAGCGAGAACACCACGCGCACGCAGGGGATTGTCGTGCAGAACCGCAGCGCGGGTCCGATTCCCCTGCAGATCAGCGCGGTCACCACCGACGGGGCCGGCTGGCTCGCCGTGGGGGACACGGCGCCCGTGCTGCCCGCCTCAACATCCCTCCAGGTGCCGGTGTCGGCGTCCAGCGCGGGCCTGCAGCCCGGAACCTACACCGGCACAATCCGGGTGGCCGCCCCCTCTCTTGACTTCTCGCTTGAGATTGCGGTCTCCGCCCTGGTGCAGGCTTTCCGGCTGGCCCCCGTCTCCGTGGATTTCGGCACCATCACCGAGCCCGCCACCCGGACGGTCACGGTGGAGAATCTGGGCCAGTCCCCGCTGGACTGGTCCGCCTCGATTCCCCCAGTGGCTGCCGGATGGCTTGCGGCAGACCCGGCCTCCGGGACGGTGCCCGGAGCGGGCACCGTCACCCTCACGCTGACCGCGACCCCCGGCGCCGTGGCTTCCGGCAGTTACACCGCGGCGGTGTCGGTGGATGTCGCGGGGGTGGTGACGCAGGTCGCCGCCGCAATGACGCGGCCCAAGCCCGCGGAACTGAAGGTTTCCCCCAGTGAGGTGGACTTCGGGGTGTCGGGCACCGAGGTCACCGTCGGGATATGGAACGAGGGCATAGGCACCATCACTTGGGGGATTGACACCACGGCCTTCCCCGCGTGGCTGAGCCTGGCGCCCGTGGACGGCGCCGGACAGGCGGGGGGCACGGTGTCTGGAGACCTGACCGACACGGTGACCCTCCGGGTGGACCGCACCCTGGCCCCCGAGGGGCAGGACATTTTCGAGCACGCCTTCCAGGTGACCGCGGCGGGCGACTCCACCACGGCGGTCCCCGTGGTCGTCCGCGCCTCGGCGCCGAAGCTTCCCGAGTTTGCCGTCGTGGGTGAGGGCGTGGATGTGAACAACATCCCGTTCCTGCTGTTCGACATTCAGGAGACGACGCAGACCTTTGTCATCCAGAACACGGGCTACGGGCGGCTTTCGTGGCGGGTGGACGAGAACCAGACCATTCCCAACTGGGTCACCTCCATCTCGCCGCTCCAGGGGGAAGTGGAGCCCGGGCGGCAGGCAACCATCACGGTCACCGTCAACCGGGAGGGCCTCCCGCGGACCGGCGCCGTGTACGCCCTGCAGCTCGCGTCGAACGACCCGGCGCGGCCCCTCGCGCTGCTTGAGCTTCAGGTGAGGGTCCCCTACACCATCACGATTGGCGTCAAGCCCGAGTCCATTGCGTTTGGCCGCTTTGCGAACACGGCCATCGTCGAGGTGTGCAACCAGGGCGATCCGGGCGAATACCTGAACTTCCAGATCGTCTCCAACCAGCCAGACTGGCTTTTCGTGGACCCGGGTTTTGGACGCAGTCTGGGGAGTCCCGCGGGCATTCCCAAGGACTGGCGCCCCATCAGCGTGGCCATTGACCGCTCCAAAATACCCGGCACCGGCGCCTCGGCCAAGCTCACCGTCTCGGCGACCGAAGTGCCCACGGACGCCATTCCCCCGGAGCCGGTGGAAATCACGGTTTCGGTGGACCTGGCCCCGCTGACGATACAGGGCGCGGTGCCCACGCTGCGTTGCCCGTCTCTGATCCGGGCCAATTTCCTGCTGCGCGACTCGGCCTACACCATTTTTCCGAAGCTTCTCGACGATCCAGCAGACGCGCTGTTCCACTACGACCTTGCCAATGTGGACGCGGTGGTCCTTGAGGACTCGCTTCCCCTGGACCTGGACGAGACAGAGGTCTACGTCCGCAAGAATGAGGGGCTCCGGTTCACGGTTCTCATCATGATGGACTTTTCGGGCAGCATGAAGGCCGCCGCAGAGAAGCTCGTGGAGGACGGAGACCTTCCCGGGGGCCTTGCCGATCCCCTGCTCGAGCTGTACCGGCGGACCATCGGCCCGCTTATCGCGGCGTTGCCGGGCCACTACCGGGTGGCCCTGGGCGTCTTCAGCGAGCGCGACCAGTCCCAGCCGCTGCGCCTGATCTACGGCGCGGACGCCGCCAACCCGGGGCTGGCCAACGAGCCGTTTGTCAAGAACAAGGATGTGCTGCAGTACCGGCTGGACACGATCACCGTGGTGGACAACGGGGCGACGGCGCTGCTGCCGGCGATCACTTCGGCGGCCTCCACCCTGTTCCTGCTCGACAGCGACGAGATTCTGGTGCCCTTTGACGCGTCCGAGGAATATGTTGCGGTCGCCGTGACGGACGGACGGCGCACGACGCCCCCCGGGGAGACGGGTCCCGTGGGCGATTTTCTTGAGGGCACCCGGGTGCGGCTCATGCCGATCGGCTGGGGCACGGACGTCCAGGCCAACCCGCTCATTGAACTGGCCTCGCAGTCCGGCGGCCATTACTACGCCGCAGAAAGCCGGATGACCGAAACGGGCGAGAAGCGGCCCACCCTTTCCGGACTGCTTAAGCGCTGCGGTGTCGAGGCCGGCTTCGAGACCCAGTCGCTTCCCCGTGACCTCCAGGCCCACTTCTCCTTCGGCTACGTGTCCCTGAACGAGGCGGCGTCGGTTCTTCTGGATGCGCGGATAACGTCCTACGACAAGAACCCCGAGGTCACGGGGGACTACTTTGTGGAGCAGGTGCCCACGGGCACCTACGCCAACGACGTCCGGCTTGGCCAGATCGGCATGAAGAGCGAGGGCATTTCCGGCGGCTCCGCCGTGGTGCGCCTCTATGCCGACTACATGCCGCGCAACCTCTCCCGCCTGTCCCTGCGCGTGTCCGCCGAGCAGCTGGACGGGACGCCGCTGCCGGCGCCGGCCTACGCCGTGGTGCCCAAGGAGGGCGGCGGCCTGGTGTCGGACTGGACGCTCCAGGTGGTAAACAACGACTACACATTTGAGGCGCCCGCGGGCCGGGCCTTCCGCTACGGAGACTACGGCGAGCTGATGGACATCACGGTGGACTCGGCGGTTCCCTTCAAGGTGCGGCTGGAGGTGCTGGACCCGCTCATCGGCGGGTCGCAGGACGGCAAGTATTTCACCAGTCCGGACACCATCACAGTCGGGGACACCTTCTTCCAGGCCACGTCTTTCCCGAGGCCCAGGCTCGGTTACGACCCCGCGCCCGTCTTCACCAAGCCGGACGTGGTGGACCTTGGGGCCGCGGGGCTTCAGGCCGACGTGGACGTCTTCAACATCGGCGGCTCGCACCCGCCCACGGACGTGGCCCTGCACTGGGTGATCCGTCAGGGCGCGCTTTCCTGGCCCGGCAGGCAGACCGGCAGCTTCACCATTGACCCGATAGACGCCGAACTGATTCCGCCGGTGACGTCCACGGAGATTCCGGGGCTGTGCGTCATTGCCCCCGACCGCGAGGCGGCGGAGCCGGGCCTCTACAGCGGCTCCTTCTACATGGACTTCACCTACGGCAGCCTGCCCTATTTCGGCACCCTCGGCCCCTTCTATGTGCTGTACGCGGTCGAGCCGCCGAAGATGGAGATCGAGAACGCCGACCTCGACTTCGGGGATGCGGCCACCGAGCTGCCCGCCAAGGTGACCAACACCGGCCAGGGCCTGCTGGAGTGGTCCATTGACACGGCGGACCTTCCTGAGTGGGTGTCCGTGACCAGCGCCGGTTCCGTGCTGGGGCCGGGCCAGGAGGCCCCCTTCAATGTGCGCGTGGACAGGAGTGTCGTGGGGCCGGGAACCTATGTGAAGAACATCCAGGTCCGGGGCAACACCGGACTGACGGACATGATCCATGTGCGGATGGTGAAGAACTGACGGGCCCGCGGGCCCTTCCGCGAAACACAAAGCGGGCGTCCAACACCGGTTGGGCGCCCGCTTCCGTTGTTTCCGGCTATTCCTTCCAGGCCCTTCCGCAGCCGCAGTCGCCCGCTGCGGCCGACCTGGCCACGTTCTTGAGATGCTCCCACGAGAAGATGCCCGAGCTGTGCCCGTCGCTCCAGGAGAGGGCCACGGCGTAGTTCCCGAGGTACTGGAGCTCCTCCGCGTGGATGTCCTCCGGCACAGAGGCGGGGTCCAGTTTCTGCTCCCGCGTGTACTCGTCCACGCAGACGGCGCACTGGCAGGAGGCCCGCAGCGCCCGGTTGGGAATCCGGTCCTCCGTGCCGTCGGGCCAGAGCACGGACACAAAGGCGAGGTCCGTGCGCACCTGCGGCTGCGGCCCCCGGCCCGCCCGGCGCATGCCGACGGCCCGGTGGAGGTTCGCGGCCAGCTGGGCGAAGGCGGGGATGTCCGCCCCGGCGTCGCGGGTGGCGGCGGTGTGCAGCCCCGGCAGGATGGGCAGGCGCGCCAGCGTGTCCAGGCCGAAGCGGTCCTTGAGCGCGCGGGTGCCGTCGCCGAAGGGGTGGTGTTCCCTGCCGCACCCGTCGCAGGTGAAGGAGGCCATGTTCTCCACGATCCCCAGCACCGGCACGTCCACCCGCTCAAACATGAGGATGCCCCGCGCGACGTCCACGAGGGACAGCGCCTGGGGCGTGGTCACGATGAGGGCGCCGTCCAGGGCCACCCGCTGTGTCAGGGTCAGCTGGATGTCACCGGTGCCCGGCGGCAGGTCAATGAGGAGGTAGTCGAGGGGGCCCCACTCCGTCTGGCCGAGCAGCTGCATGACATAGCCCGAGACCATGGGCCCGCGCATGACGGCGGGCCGGTCGCCCAGCATGTAGCCCAGGCTCATGGTCTTCAGCCCGTCCACCTCCACCGGAAGAAACTGCTCGCCGAAGGAGACCACCTCCGGGTGGTGCGTGTTCAGCAGCGTCGGCAGCGACGGCCCGTGGACATCCGCGTCCAGCAGGCCCACCGCCAGCCCTTCGCGCTGAAGGGCGCGCGCCAGCAGGGCGGCCACGGTGGATTTTCCCACCCCGCCCTTGCACGAGGACACGGCCACGATCGCGCCGATCTGGCCCAGGTCCAGGTCCGGCTGGGCCTTTGACCGGTGCTGCGCCGTCATGGCCACCTCCACCCGGTCCACCCCGGGCAGCGCGCCCACGGCGGCCTCGGCCTGCCGCTTGAAGGCGTCCTTCACCGGGCAGGAGGGGGTCGTCAGCTCGATGTCGAAGCTGACCGCGCCGCCCTCGATCTTTAGGTTTTTGACGAATCCGAGGGACACGATGTCCCGGTTCAGGTCGGGGTCCACGATGGCCCCGAGGGCCTCCAGGATCTGTGCTTCGGTGGCCATGGTCCGGGGTCTCCTTTGGCGGGCCGCCGCGCGCTCAGGCGAACGCGTCGCCCTCGAACAGCAGTCCGCAGTAGAGGCACTTCTTGTGCCTGGAATTGCTCACACGCCCGCAGTTGGGGCACTTGACGGGGTGGCTGGTCAGTCTGCCGTCCGCCATTCCGTCGCGCAGGTCAATCTCCTGCGCCAGCTTCTCCAGTTCCGCGTCGGACAGGCTCGCCCGCGCCCTCACGAGCTCCCACATGGCCTGGCACATGAGGGCCAGCCGCTCCACCTGGTCACGGAGCTCCCGGATCTCCGACGCCTGCACGGGCGACTGCCGCGCGTCGGTGGCCCGGGGGCCCGCCTGGGGCAGGTCGGCCGTCGGGCCGGCGTCAAAGGGGTCGAAGAAGATGTTCGCCATGGGACGGTCTCCTCGGGAGCCCGGCTACTCCACGCACCGGCGCAGCAGGTCCAGGTCCAGTTCCGGATACACCGGGAACCGGGCCAGCAGCGCGGCGACGCGGCCGCGGGCGGCCTGCCGGACCGCCGGGTCCAGCTCGTATTTCTTCTTGCTCGGCTTGCCCGCGTTGTCGCCTGTGGTCAGCACGGCCGGCTTGGCGGCGTTCAGCACCAGGGCGAGGATGTCCGCGATCTCCGCCATTTCCGGCGCGCCCATGCCCAGGGTGGTCACGGCGGGCGTGCCGATGCGCAGGCCGCTGGTGATCATGGGCCCGTTCGGGTCGAAGGGCAGGGAGTTGTAGTTCAGGGTGACGCCGCACTCGCGCAGGGCCGAGGCGGCCTGGGTGCCCGTGAGTCCCCGGCTTGCCGCCACGTTCACCAGCATGAGATGGTTGTCCGTGCCGCCGGTGGCCAGGGTGAACCCGCGCTCCGTGAGTTCCGCGGCCAGGGTGCGGGCGTTGGCGGTGATCCGCGCCGCGTAGTCCTTGAAGGCGGGCCGGTTGGCCTCCGTCAGGGCGACGGCCTTGGCCGCCATGATGTGGGGCAGCGGGCCTCCGAGGACCAGGGGGCATCCCTTGTCCACATACTCCGCGAACTCCCTGGTGCACAGCACGATGCCGCCGCGCGGCCCGCGCAGGGTCTTGTGCGTGGTCGAGGTCACGATGTGCGCGTGGGCCACGGGGTTGGCGTCCCCCTGGAAGACGCCCCCTCCCACGAGCCCCGCGAAGTGCGCCATGTCCACCATGAACACCGCGCCCACTTCGTCCGCAATCCCGCGCATCCGGCGGAAGTTGATCTCGCGCGGATAGGCGCTGTACCCCGCCAGCAGGATGAGCGGCTTGATTTCCCGCGCCATCCGCCCGATCTCGTCATAGTCCAGCAGCCCCGTCTCCCGGTTCACCGTGTAGGTGTGCGCGTCAAACATCTTCGCGGACAGGTTGCGCCGGTATCCGTGGGTCAGGTGGCCGCCGGAGTAGTAGTCCATGCCCAGCAGCCGCTGGTTGTTCAGCGCCTGCCGCACCTTTTCCCAGTCCTCCTGCGCCATGTGGGCCATGTTCGTCACGCCCATCTTCTGAAGCGCGGGAACCTCCACCCGCGCCGTCAGAATGGCCCAGTAGGCCACCATGTTCGCGTCCGCCCCGCTGTGCGGCTGGACATAGGCATGCTCCGCGCCGAACAGCTTGCAGGCCTGTTCGCAGGCGAGCGCCTCCACGGTGTCCACATTGTCGCAGCCCTCGTAGAACCGCTGGAAGGGGATGCCCTCCGAGTACTTGTCGGTCAGCAGGTTGCCCATGGCCAGCTGGGTGGCGAGAGATGAATAGTTCTCGCTGGCGATCAGTTTCAGATAAGACCGCTGGTCGGCCAGCTCCTGCACGATGGCGCGGGCCGCCTCCGGGGACACTTCGCGGATGACCGAAAGCTGGGCCAGCCAGGCGACAAAAGCGGCGGAGGTCTTTTCAGAAGGGGTGCGGGCCAGATGGTCCCGAAGCAGGGTGTCAAACACGGCAGGCTCCTCAGGAATTAGGGTTGCGCGGTCCCGCGATCCTCCGGGAACCTCGGCGTCCGAGTATCGTACCCCGCAGGTGGCGGAAAAGGCAAACGCGCGCGCAGGGGAGTGTCCCGGCCCCGGCGCGGCTTCGATTTTCCCGGCATCCCTTCCTGCGGACGGGCGGCCTGCGGGGAACCGATGACTTTTAAAGTGATTGGACCAGTTGAAAAAAAAGGTGTGTTTTGTTCGGTTTTTTGCTAATCATACTGAGGAAACCACGCAAACTGCGGTTGTGTGCTATTTTTTTCCGCTTGCTTTTTTCCCGGTTGTCTGGTACATTGTCCCTTGGAGGACTGAGCCATGGATGTGCGAGAAGAACGCAAGGCCAAGTCCGGCGGCACAAGTGACGGGGGTTTCACGCTTGTTGAGGTGATGTTCGCCGCAGGCACCCTCGCCTTGGCGCTCACCCTGCTGTTCGGATCCCTGATTTCCATCAACCTTATGGGGGAAGTCAATGAGGGGCGTGCCAAGGCCTCGAACCATCTGGCGAGTGTGATGGAGAGTCTTCGTTCGCGCTCCCTCAACGACGTTATCACGCAGGAAATCCCCCTTTACACAGAGGACCATGTGGAGATCGCCGTGGCGCTGGAGGCGGTGAACACGTCTGGCGAGCGGGTGAGTCTCCCCGTCACCGATGTGGTCCAGGCCATGGCGGCGCTTCCCGATCCCGTGGAGGTGGTGGCCACGGCCGTGTGGACAGACACGCGGGGCCGCATGTATACAAGCACGGCGTCCACGATGGTGGGGAGATGAGTTCATGGGCATGAACAACCGCGGCTTCACGCTTCTGGAGGTGATGACGGCCTCCGCCATTCTTTCGGTGCTCCTGCTGACGCTGTACGGCCTTTCAGAGGCGTTTGCCGGCACCGCGCAGGTGCAGCGGGCGAAAATTCAGGGAAACGAGGAGGCGCGCCGCGGGGTGCAGGTGGTGCTGCCCCTGGTGCGCATGGCCTCCCGCAGCACCGTGAACTGGAACCAGCTTCCCGGCCCCGTGCTCACGTTCCGCGCCGCGGAAGATGTGGACGGGAACGGCACGGCGGTCAATGTGGGCGCGCGGCTGGAGCTCGGCGCGGCCATCACCGTCGGTCCGGACCTGCAGGATGCAAACGAGGACGGGGTGACGGCCACGCAGCTGGTGATGGTCCAGGGCGACGTGGTCACCGTGCTGGCAAACCATTTGGTTGCGCCGCCCGGCGGGGCGCAGCCGACGGCGGACAACAGCGGTTTTTGGGTGACCCCGCGCGATGCGGGGGTTGAGTTGATGATCCGCGCCCAGGGCCGCACCGCCCGGGGGCGTGTCATGACAACCAGCATGTCGCAGTTTGCGGCGATGAGGAACTAGCCATGAAGAGGAACACCATTCGGCGTGGGGGCACCTCGGGCATGGCGCAGTTGACGGCGGTGATTTTCATCGCCGTCGCGGCGCTCATCATCGTGGCCGTTGCCACACGGCAGCTGGACCAGTTCAGGCTGGTGGAGCGCCACGAGGATTTCCAGATATGTTTCGACGGCGTGGAGTCCGCGCGGCTGCACAGCGTGGCCATTCTGGAGGGCGCCTCGACCGGCACCCCGGCGGCCGCGCCGCCGGAGGGGGTCAACCTCAATCCGGTTTCCACCTCGGGCATCGGCGCCTCGACCGCGAAAAGCGCGGCGGGCGGCGGCGCCAGCGGCGCCAGTGTCGGCCTGGAAACATGGGATCCTGTCTACGACTCGGACAACCGGATTGTGCTGCCCGAGTTTGACTCCACCGAGGCCAATCCGGTGGAGCTTCCGGGCATGCCCGGGCTCGTCTACATGAGCTATGTGGCCGACTGGGCCAACGACAGCCGGGACAACAACGGCAACGGTGCGGTGGACGACTTCGGCGAGCAGCTCGTGTTCAGCATCCACAGCGAGGCGCAGTACGAGGGGGTGCAGCGCGAGGTGGAGTCCGTGTACGTCGCGAAGGACATCAACGTGTGGAACAACGCCATCTTTGCGGGCACGGGGGCCGCCGGGCAGCTGATCAACGGCAATGTGAGCATCTACGGCTCCGTGCACCTGCTGGGCGATGATCTGGACCCGAGCAACCTGGCCGTGAACGCGATGGACCTCAGCGGCACGTCTATGATTCACAACAACTACGTCGGCATGCCCGGCACCCTGCGGTCGCGGGTGCCCGCCCTGCCCACCACCTTCGTGAACGGCAAGGAGGTGGAGACGCTGGACGCCGCGCTGCGGGTGCGCCGCGGCCTCGTCAGCCTGTCGGGCAACTCCGAAATCGGCGAGAGGAACAACGACGGCAACAGCGTGAAGGAGCTGATGGACGGCACCTTCAACACGGACGGGTGGGCGGGCAACGCCGTGATTCCCGACGGCGGGCGGGGCATCCCCCAGTCGGTGTGGAGCGACAACGGGTTCAACAACACCTACGACCTGGGCACCCGCATGTCGCTGCCCCTGCTCGACGACGACTGGCGCGAGACCGACGGCTCGCGCGTCATGAACCCCTACACGGGCACCTGGTACACCCACTCCGAGTACTTCAGCGAGGTGCTGCTGGCCGACCCGACCGCGCGGACCGACGGCATGTACAACAAGAACATGCTCATTGACACCGGGGCCAACGCCGCCTTCTACTGGAACGCGACGACGGGCCAGGAGCTCACCGGCGCCGCCGCGGTCGCCGCGGTGCCCGGCGCCAACGACGACTATATCAGCTTCAACCCGGTGACGAATGTGCTGAAGATCAACGGCCAGATCCGGATCAACGGGGACCTCGAATTCACGGGGAAGGGCAACGACACAACCATCAATTATTCCGGACGGGGCGCCATCCTGACCTATGGCGACGTCACCATTGACACGAACCTCCTGACCTGCAACAACGGAAATCCGGCGGACACGGCCCTCAGCTATCCGGTGCGCAACGTGCTCGGCGTCATGTGTTCCCAGGACATGATGGTGGGAAGCAAGGCCCAGCTCGACATCATGGGCGCCTTCTATGCCGAGGGCCAAATTAAGACCATGAAGCAGACCAACGTGATAGGAACCTTCGTGTCCAACTACTTTGACATGGGTTCCCAAGTGCCGAACATCTACCAGGTGCCCGAGCTTTCGCGCAACCTGCCCTATGGCATGATCGGCAACTACCCGATCATGGACCTCTCCATGGTTTCCTGGCGCGAACTCCCGCAGAACTGAGGGTTTTCATGAACGCGGAGTTTCTGCGGAAGAACGGGTGGATGGTGGGGATGTGCGCCGTGTGCCTTGTCGCACTCGGCGCGGGGGTGGTTTCCCTCTTCACCGGGGGGGCGGAAAAGGAGGCCCCCGCCCGGAAAGTGCGCCGTCCGCACCCCGTGGCCGCCGACCAGCAGGACCGGGCCCGGGAGATTTTTTACGCCGCCAAGGAGGCGGTTCCCGCCCCCACCAAGCGGGAGGAGCGCCTGGGCTATGTGGAGAAGTACCGGCGGCTGCTCGAGGAGGACCAGGACGCCCCGGAGACGCCCGTCACCCTGATGGCCCTGGGCCTCACCTACCGGCAGCTTCAGGATTTTGAGAACGCCGCATGGGCCTTCCACGAGGTTATAGACCGTTATCCCCAGTCCAACCAGTGTATCCAGGCGTGGCTGGAACTCGGAACCTGCTATGAATTCACGGGCAACCAGGAGAAGATGATCAGCACCTACATGGAGATGGCAAAAGCCTTTCCGCCCGACACGGACGCCCACAAGTTCGCGCAGAGCAAACTGAAGCTGCTGGACCTTCCCATGTCCGGCCCCGTGGCCGAGCCCGCCCCCGCGTCCGAGCCCGGTTTTGTACCCGATGTGGAGTTCGAGAGCACGTCCGCAGTGGCGGCGGAGGCCGCGCCCGCAGCGGAGGAGCCGGCGGTGGAGGAGGCCCCGTCCGCAGGGGAGGTTCCTGCCGCGGAGGAGGCTGCCGCGGCGGAGGAGGCACCCGCCGAAGCCGTTCCCGTCCCTGCGGCGGAACCCGTCCCCGCGGAGGCCCCCGTCGCTCCGGAGGAAGAGGCGCCGGCGGCGGAAACCGCCGCGCCCGCGCAGTAAGGGGCCGTTTTTTCCCGAAAGACCTGACAGGGGTGAGGTGTGTCCAAGACACGCGCGCGGAGCGCGCCTTGGAGTGCGCAAGCTCGCTTGCGCCTTCCAGACCGGGTTGCCACGGAATCTGCCAAGGGGCGGCGGAGCCCGGCGTGTCGTGTAAGCGTGCGCGCGGGCAAGCCCGCGCGAAGAAAGGCGGCAGCAAGCTGCCGCAGTCCAAGGCGCTTCGCGCCGCGCGAAGCTACGGTCAGCTCGGTGCCCAGCGGTCTGTTGGCGCGCGGGGTTGTGGGGACGGGAAGCGGGCGGCCCGGTCGAGACGCAGGCCGTGGTAGACTGTCCGCGTGCCGGGTGTTCTGGCGGGAGGTCATTGGCATGGATGGTATGGGTGTGGACCGGGGCCGGCGGCGGTTTTTGGGGGCGCTGGGGGCGGGGGCGGTGTCGGCGGCGTGGCCGCGCGGGGCGGCGCGGGCGTCCGCGCCGGACCCCCGGCCCAACGTGCTCTTCATCGCGGTGGACGATCTGAATGACTGGGTGGGCTGCCTGGGCGGCCACCCGCAGGCGCGTACGCCGAACCTGGACCGGCTGGCGGGGGAGGGGGTGCTCTTTGAAAACGCGCACTGCCAGGCGCCCATCTGCACGCCGTCGCGCGCGTCCCTCCTCTCCGGGATGCTTCCGTCCACCACGGGCCTCTACTTTCTCACCCCGCAGTACCGGGAGGCGGAGACGCTCCGCGACACGGTGTCCCTCCAGCAGCACTTCATGGCCCACGGCTACCGGTCCCTGGGGGCGGGCAAGGTGTTCCACACGAACACGGACCCCGAATCTTTCCACGAATACGGCGGGGCCATGGGCGGTTTCGGCCCGCTTCCGGAGAAGAAACTCAGCTTGCCCAAGGGGCACCCCCTGTGGGACTGGGGGGCCTTTCCCGGGCGGGATGAGGACATGCCGGACCACAAGATTGCGTCCTGGGCGGCGGACCGGCTCTCGGAGGACCACGGGGGGCCCTTCATGCTGTCTGTGGGCTTCTTCCGGCCCCACGTCCCCATGTATGCGCCGCAGAAATGGTTTGACCTGCATCCGCGCGGCAAGATCATCCTCCCCGAAGCCCGGGCGGACGAGTACGACGACATTCCCCGCTACGCGCGGCAGCTTTCGTATGCCGCCGCCGCGCCGCGCCACGACTATGTGGTGTCCCTGGGCGAATGGGAGCACGGCGTGCAGGCCTATCTTGCCTGTGTCAGCTTTGTGGACGCCTGCGTGGGCCGCGTGCTGGACGCGCTGCGCGCGGGGCCGCATGCGGACAACACGGTGGTGGCGCTGTGGGGCGACCATGGGTTCCACCTGGGCGACAGACTGCGCTGGGGCAAGCGGTCGCTGTGGGAGGAGGCGACGCGGGCGCCCCTGATGATCGCGGGGCCCGGCGTGGCGCGGGGCGGCCGCTGCCGCCGTCCGGCGGGCATGATTGACCTGTATCCCACGCTGTCGGACCTGTGCGGACTGCCGCCGCGGCCCGGTCTGGAGGGGCGCAGCCTGCGCCCCCTGCTGGAGGACCCCGCGGCCCCGTGGGACCGCCCCGCGCTCACGACCTTCGGCCCGAACAACCACTCCCTGCGTTCCGAGCGCCACCGCTACATCCGCTACGCGGACGGTTCCGAGGAGCTGTACGACCACGAGACGGACCCCGGTGAGCATGTGAACCTGGCGGGCACGCCGGGGGCCGACGCTGTGGTGCGGGAGATGCGCCGGTGGCTGCCGGCGGTGAACCGCCCCGCGCTCCCCGGAAGCGGCGGCTCCGACTCGCCCCTCTACGGCCCCATAGACGCGTGGTGAGGAGGGCGCTAGTTTCCGAAGCGGTCGGAGGATTCGACGATGACGACGCCGCTGGGGGTGACGCGGAAACGGGCGGCGTCGCGGGCGAGGTCGTAGCCGATGAGGGTGTTCTCGGGAATGTGGACCTCCTTCTCCACAATGACGCGGCGGAGGCGGCAGTGCCTGCCGACGACGCACCGGTCCATGAGGATGGACTCCTGCACGTGGGCGTAGGAGTTGACGCGGACGCCAGACGAGAGCACGCAGCGGTCCACCAGCCCGCCGCTGATGATGCAGCCCGGGCTGACGATGGAGTCCACGGCCACGCCGAAGCGGTTGCCCATCTCGGCGAAGACGAACTTGGCGGGCGGCAGCATGGGCATGTCGGTGCGCATGGGCCAGTCGCGGTCGTAGAGGTTGAACAGGGGGTCCACGGCGACCAGGTCCATGTTGGCCTCCCAGTAACTGTCCAGGGTGCCGACATCGCGCCAGTACTTGGCGTGCTTCCGGTTCTCGTCCTCGAACCGGAACGTGAAGACCTTGTGCGTTTTCAGCATCCGGGGGATGATGTCGCGGCCGAAGTCGTGGTGCGAGTCCGTCCGCTCCGCGTCCTCGCTGACGACACGCTGGAGCGCCCCGGCGTCGAAGAGATAGACCCCCATCGAGGCGAGGGCGGTTCCCGGGGATTCCGGCAGCGGCTTTGGCCGGTCCGGCTTCTCCTCGAAGCCAGTGGCCTGGCCGGCCGCGTTCACCTCAAACACCCCGAAGCGCCGCGCCTCCTCCAGGGGCACCTCGATGGCGGCGACCGTGAGGTCCGCCCCGGCCTCCCGGTGCCGCTGGGCCATCTTCTGGTAGTTCATCTTGTAGATGTGGTCTCCCGACAGGAGGAGCACCTCGCCCGGGTCGTGCTGGTTGATGGAGTAGAAGTTCTGGTAGATCGCGTCCGCCGTGCCGAGGTACCAGTTGCTGTTGATGCGCATCTGCGGCGGGATGATCTCGATGAACTCCCCCAGCTCCGGGTGCAGGAAGTTCCAGCCCCGGTTAATGTGGCGGGCCAGTGAGTTCGACTTGTACTGCGTCAGCACGAGAATCTTCCGGCAGCCCGAGTTGACGCAGTTGGACAGCGTGAAGTCTATGATGCGGTAAATGCCCCCGAAGGGCACGGCGGGCTTTGCGCGGTCGCGCGTGAGCGGGTAGAGCCGTTCCCCGGCCCCCCCGGCCAGCAGGATCGTCAGCGTTTGCTGCATGGGGCGTCCTCCTCGGTCCGCACGGGCGGACGGTTTCGCGGCACATGCGAAAGCGCCACCCCTAATCATGCCACATTCGCGCGGGAAAGGAAAGCGCGTTCACGGTCCAGGGGTCCGGGGGCGGGCCGTCGTTGTCCCTGCTTTGGACCCGGGCGGTTGCATTGGGGGCGTTGCGCGGGTATTCTTTTGGCGGTTCGGAAACATTCCCCCCTTTTTGGAGTCCGTTGTGAAAGAAACACGCCTTCCGCGCTTCGCGGACAAGACTGTGGCCGCGGAACTGGTTTCCGCGCTGGCCGGTGAGTATGCCGTGGTGGAAAACCCACCGTACATCCACCCCCCCTACGAGCTGTACCCGTTGTCGCGGGGTGTTTCCCGTCTGGAGCGGGGGCTGGCGGCGGCCGTGATGGACATGGACGGCACCACGACGACCACGGAGCCGGTGTGCATCCACGCGCTGGACACGATGACGCGCCGGGCCTCGGGGCGCGCCGACGACCCGTCCTGGCCGGGTCTTGACCATGCGCGGGACTATCCGCACATCATCGGCAACAGCACGACGAAGCATGTCGAGTATCTCGTGCGGGCCTATGGGGACGGATTTCAGGCGGACGCCCTGCGCCGGCATTACATCGCCGGGGCGGCGTGGACCCTGGGACATGGGAAGGACGAGCTGCGCCGTCGCGAGGTGCGGTCCACCCTGGCCTCGACGGGGCTGGCGGGGCTGCTCTCCGACGCCCGGTTTCAGGCGCTCTGCGGTGCGGAGTCCCTTGAGGCTCCGGAGACGGCGGCCCTGCTGGACACGCTGGCGGCGGAGACGGCGGGGGCCTTCTCCTGCGCCGGTGTCCCGGCGCGCACCCGCGCGTGCATTGACATTTATTACCACCGGTACCACGAGGTGCTGGAGGCTGTGGGGCGCGGCGAGGGGGATGCGGCGGCCCGGGAGATTCTGGGGGCGGGCTCCTCGCGCCTGGTGGGGCCCATGCCCGGTGTGGGCGTGTTTCTGGCGCTGCTCCGGGGCCTGCTCGGGGACCATGCGGGGGCGTTTGCAGGCATGCTCTGTGCCCAGATTGAGCGGGCCGGCATGGCCCCGCCCTCCACTGCGGCGGCGGAGGCTCTGCTGGCGGGGCTGGGCCGGCGCTTCGCGGCGCAGCCCGCGAAGCTGGCCCTGGTGACCTCCTCCATCGCCTACGAGGCGCACCTGGTGCTGGGCGAAATCTTTCGCGTCCTGCGCTCGGAGATCCCGGCGTGGCCCGTGCCGCAGGGACTCCGGGAGACCCTCCTGGGCGCCTTCGCCGACCCGCTGGTGTTCTATGACGCGGTCATCACGGCCACCGATTCCAGCGAAATCCGGCTGAAACCCCACCGTGACCTCTACTCCATCGCCCTGCACGAGCTGGGCGTTTACCCGGAGGACTTCGACCGCGTGGCGGGGTTTGAGGACAGCGAGTCCGGCACCATCGCCATCCGCGCGGCGGGCATCGGGCTCTCCTGCGCGCTGCCCTTCGCGATGACGAGGGGCCACCATTTCCAGGCGGCCACCCAGGTGTGCCCCGGCGGCCTGCCCCAGGTGATGCTGGAAAAAGGGCTGTTTCTCAACGGGGAAGGAACCGGACCATGACAGACAACGCCGCAGTGTTTCAGACCATGGCGGCGGGGATGGCCGCGCGCATCCGGAAAATCTGCGAGGAGTTCGGGCCGAGGCCTCCGGGAAGCCCCGGCGAGGCCCGGTGCCAGGAGTACCTGGCCGGGGAGCTGCGCGCCGCGGGGCTTGACCCGGTGCTGGAGACCTTTCCCGTGGCGCAGAAGGCCTTCATGGCCGTTCCCATGCTGTCCAGCCTCCTCACGGTGGCCTCCCTGCCGTTCTACTGGCTCGCGCCGTGGGCGGGGGTTCTCCTCAGCGCCGCCGCCCTGGCGTTGTTCGTGCTGGAGGTCGGCCTGTACCGCCATGTGCTTACGCCGTTTTTCCCGAAATCCGTGTCCACCAACGTGCACGCCCTGGTGTCGCCGTCCGGGCCGGTGCGCCGGCGCATCATTCTCTGCGGCCACGCCGACGCCGCCTACGAGTGGCGGTTCCAGCACGACAGCAACCGCCTGTTTCCCCTGATCGTCCCCATGATCATCATTGGCGTGCTGGCGGTCGCGGCGCTGCACCTGCTCAACGCGCTGTTCCTTGGCGGCGCGGCCTGGGCGGGCATGGCCCAGCTGGCCGCCGGATTGCTGGCGTTGCCGGGGGTGTTCTTCACGCGGTTCAGCGTGGTGGCGCCCGGGGCGGCGGACAACCTCAGCGGCGCCCTGCTCACTGTGGCGCTGGCCGAACACTATTCCCGTCCGGAGAACCGTCTGGCGGACACGGAAATCGTGGCGCTGGTCACGGGGTCGGAGGAGGCGGGGCTGTGCGGCGCGGCGGCCTTCGCGGCGCGCCACAAGGCGGAGTGGGGGGATGTGGAGACAGTGGCGCTGGCCTTGGACACCTTCAACGACAAGGACTGGTTTCGGGTCTATCACCGCGACATGAACGGCGTTGTGCGCAACGACCCGGCATTCTGCCGGTTCCTCCAGGAGACCGGCCAGACCCTCGGGCTGAGCCTGCCCCTGGCCGTGGTGACTGTGGGGTCGAGCGACGCCGCCGCTTTCAGCCGGGCGGGCATTCCCGCCGCCCTGCTGGCGGCCATGGACCCCCGCCCGGCCCACTACTACCACAATCGGCGGGACACCTGGGAGAACCTGGATGCGTCCTGTCTGGAGCTGGGCTGCCGGATGGCGGCGGCCTCCGTGGACCGGTTTGGGGCGGGACACCTGGCCCGCTGAGGGCGGTTTATCGGGAGGGGGCCGGAATGAACCCGTTCGGGGGGAGTGTTCCCCCAGAGACTGGGGCAGGCGCCGGGTTCAAATTTGTCATTATTATTGAATTGCGTGAAGCGGGCCCGATTTTGTACACTAAGAACGGTCTTCGGGCTGAAGGCCGTGACAGGGGCTGACGGCACGCGCATGGTGCGCCGGACATCGGTGTTTCCGCCGGGGCCGGTCTTGGGCTGACAGGAAGCAGGCACTGCAACGAAAGGAGCGAGACATGGACAACGCGAAACTGATTCTCGGCGGCAAGGAATACGAGTTTCCAACCTTTGTGGGCACCGAGAACGAGTTGGCGGTGGACATCAAGAAGCTCCGCGATATGACAGGGGCGATCACCTACGACCCCGGTTACGGGAACACGGGCGCCTGCAAGAGCGCGATCACCTACATTGACGGGGAGGCGGGCATCCTGCGCTACCGGGGGTACCCCATCGAGCAGCTTGCCGGGAGCATCCGCTATTCGGCGGCGGCGTATCTGATGGTTTTCGGCCGGATTCCCACGGACGAGGAGTTTCTGGAGTGGCGGCGCGCGCTGACCATGAACAGTTTCGTCCATTCGAGCCAGGTGAGCTTTCTGGACCACTATCCGACCTCGGCCCACCCGATGAACATCCTGGGATCCATGGTGTCGTCCATGTCCTCCTTCTACCCCTACGACGCGGAGGACGACGCCCACCTCCAGTTGAACATTCAGCGGCTGATCGGCCAGGTGAAGACGATCGCGGCCTACTCGTACCGGAAGTCGGTGGGGCTGCCCTACACTTACCCGAAGGCGGACCACAGCTACGCGGCGAACTTTCTGCGGATGATGTTCTCGTCCCCCGCGGAGGAGTACGTGGTGCCGAAGGTGATGGAGGACGCGCTGGACATGCTGCTGATCCTCCACATGGACCACGAGCAGAACTGCAGCACGTCCACGGTGCGCATGGTGTGCAGCTCGGGCGCGAACATCTACGCGGCGGTGTCGGCGGGCATCAACGCGCTGTGGGGCAAGCTGCACGGCGGGGCGAACGAGGCCGTGCTGAACATGCTCATGCGGATCCACCAGGACGGCGGCAATGTGGACAAATACGTCGCGATGGCCAAGGACAAATCGAGCGATTTCCGGCTGATGGGCTTCGGCCACCGGGTGTACAAGAACTTCGACCCGCGCGCCACGCTGCTCAAGGGGGCGGTGGACCGCATTTTGGAGGAGATGGGCATCCACGACCCGCTGCTGGACATCGCGAAGCAGCTGGAGGAGGTCGCCCTCAAGGATGACTTCTTCATCGCGCGCAAGCTGTACCCGAACATTGACTTCTACAGCGGGATCATCTACCGGGCCATGGGCATCCCCACGGAGATGTTCACGGTGCTGTTCGCCATCGGCCGCATGCCCGGCTGGATCGCCCACTTCCTTGAGATGCGGCAGGATCCGGACCTGCGCATCCAGCGGCCCCGCCAGATATACACCGGCGAGACCCTGAGGGAATACAACGGCTGAACGCCCCCCGATGAAGAACGCGGCCGCCCGGGTGATTGCCCGGGCGGCCGTTTTTCGTCCGTCTGCAACGGGGTCAGAGTCCCGTATCTCCCTCCACGAGCGCCTGCGTGGCAATGGCGGCCGCGGCCTCCGGGGAGGCGTCGGCAAAGCTGGCGTCCATCATCGAGACGAGCTCGAGGAAGGAGGTGAGGCTCTGGGCGAGGGCGCTGTAGGCGACCTCCAGCATCTGCATGCCGTCGGGGGTGGCAAGCACCTCCGTCACCCGCACCAGCGCGTCCAAAGCGGTCATCTGGAGGTCCATGCCCGCGAGCTGCTCGTTGGCGAACTCCGCCCCCTCCGCCACCTGCTCGCCCAGACGCTGCACCCCCCGGTAGAGACCGGCGGCGGTTTCAAAGTCCTTCGCCTCTTCATGGGCGGCGCCCTGGGCCATCAGGTCGTCGCCGAGGGTGGTCAGCTCCGCGTACTGGCTGCGCCCCGCCTGCGCGTAGGCGAGGAAGCGGGCCAGGTCCTCCTCCGCGCCCGCGGCGGCGAGGGCTGCGCCCCGGTTCTGGGCGTCGGCGAGGCCGAATGCGTCGGCGGACTCCATGGACATGCCCTGCGCCAGCGAGGCGAGGGCGCCGTCCACGTCCCCGGACTCCAGGCGCATCTGCGCCTCCATGTAGCGGCCCAGGCCGTTCTCCGGGGAAAGGGAGTTCAGCGCGGCGATTTGCTCCAGAGCCTCGCCCCGCGTCTCCGGATTGGCGGCAAGGGTGCGGGCGAGCAGATACCGGACCTGGGGGTCTTCGGGGTTTGCGGCCGCCGCCTCGCGGAGCCGGGAAGCAGCCTCGTCGGATGGCAGAAACTGCAGCGCGCCGAGATAGGCGGACAGGGAGAGGTCTTCGCGCTCCAGCAGGCGGCGGGCCTCGTCCCCCGTCAGGCTTCCCATGGCGTTCAGCCGGGCGCGGGCCTCGGGATCCCGGGCGCGGTCCTGCTGGAAGGCCGCCAGGGCGTCCTCCATGTTGAGCGCGGCGAGGCGGTCCGTGCCCGTCTCCAGGACGATGGGCGCCGGGGCGGCGATGGGCCGCGCCAGGCCGGAATACTCCCCGAAGCGGGGGTCCTTTTTGACCCGTTCGCCGCGGACGGGGACGGGGGCGGCGGGCACTGCGGGGTCGGGCCGGGCGGCTACCTGCGTGGTCTGCGGCGCAGCGGCATCACGCATGAACCAAAAGGCGGACACGGTCAGGCCGAACATGACCAGCAGCATGGCCGCGAGCCGGGTGACTACCTGCCACGCGGCGGGTCCCTGCCGGCGGGGGAGGGGGGCGGCGGGGCGGTGTTCGCCGGGGAAGGGGACAACCCGGTCCCGGGCCGGGGGGGCGGCCTCGGCGGGGCTGTCTTTGCGCATCCGCCGGACGGCATCCAGCACGCCCGGCTGAACATCCACAGACGGCGCATGGGACCGCAGCGCGGCTCCCAGGCCGGCAATTTCCTCCTCCAGGAGGGCGTCGGGTGCGGGGGCGGTGTCTCCGGCGCGCAAGGCCGCCACGGCAGCCATCACGCCGGGCAGCACGTCCACTATGGGCAGTCTTTCGGCCGTTTCCGCGCCGAGGGCCTCCAGTTCCGTCTCCAGGGGGGATCCGGTGCCCGTCAGAAGCCCGGACAGGGGCGTGCGCACGGCTTCCAGCACCGACGGCGTCAGGTCTGCGGGGGAGGCCAGGGTCCGCCAGTCCCGCCCGGCGTCCTCCAGACGGGCCGCCAGACGGCCCAGGGCGTCCCGCTCCGCAGCGAGCCCGGCGTCCGCCGCGAGGGCGTTGTCCACGCGCCGCAGCGTTTCCGGGGCGGCGTCGCCGTCCAGGTGGGCCATCAGGTCGGCCGGGGTGATTTCAGGGTCATAAGGCATCTAAAAGGACTCTTTCCTCGTCTCGCACACGGCGCGGAGCTGGTTCATGGCCCGGTGCAGCCTAGTCCGCACCGCGCCCTCCGTGCTGTCCACCACCTCGGCGATGTCCCGTGCGGACATCTGCTCGAAATAGCGCATCATGAGCAGTTCGCGCGCGTCTTCATTCAACTCGTTGAGCGCGGCCATCAGGGCGGCGTGGCGCTCATTGGTCTCCAGCACGCCCGAGGGACCGTCCACGGCGAAGCGGTCCAGGCCGCCCGCCTCGTCCCGCGATGAGCTGGCATAGGATTCCAGGCTTTCCATGCGCACCGTCTTGCGCCGCTGCAGCTCATTGAGGCAGAGGTTGCGGGCGATGCACATGGCCCAGGGCTTAAACTTTCGCTCGCTGTCGAAGCGTTCCCGCGCCACGTAGAGGCGGATGAACGTTTCCTGCGTCTTGTCCAGTGCGGCATCCGCGTTGCGCAGGTAAAACGCGCAAAAGCGGAAGATGTCGTTCTGGTGGCGGCGCACCAGCTCGCCCAGGGCGGGGTCATGGTCCCCCCGCACCAGGGTCATGAGCTCTTCATCTGTCTTTGCGGCCAGTTCCGACATGCGTTTCTCCGCGCAGGGCGACGGCGCGCTCTTCGCCCGGGACGCTTCTTTGCGCCCCGACTGACGAACACAATACCGCCGACCCCGCAAGATGTTACAGGCGCGCCGTTTGCGCGCCCGTATTCCCGCATTCTATGCAAAACCGTGGGGCCGGGGACAGTTTTCCCCGGCGGGGCGCCTACCGGCGGGTCCGGTCCGCCAGGAGCCGCTTCAGGTTTTTCGGCTCTTCCAGCCAGGCGGCCGCCCGCGTGTAGTCCGGGTGCGCCCGCTCCAGGCGGCGAAACTCCGGGGGATGCACCCGGCGGCGTCCTGTGGGGCCCTCCCCAATGCCGAGGAAGGCGTGCAGCATCTCATGGTGGACCACTGACCGCACCACCCACTCGGGGACATAGGCGTTGTCGAGCACGGCATGGATGCGGATGAGGTTCCGCGCGCCGTCGTGGGATCCGAAACGGATGGTGCGGCTGCGCACGCGCCGCCGCACCGCCACCGCGGACATCCCCCAGCCGATGCGCGCGGTGATCCTGCCGTCAAACCACCGGGCGTTCTCCTCGTCGAAGAGCCGCCGGAGGTCGTGGTGCAGCCCCAGGGCTTCCAGTGTCAGGGGCGTTTTTCGGGGGGGCCGGATCAGCGCCCCTTTTTCCGCGAAGAAGGCCCTGAACAGGGGGTCATTTCTGCCGGAACGGGGATGCTTGATCCAGTGGGCGACGGCCTTGAGCAGGTCTTCCGGGGCGTCCAGAAACATGTGGTGCAGCCGGACCTTGGCTTCGCCCGGCTGCGGCGTGTGCCGCACGACCATCAGGCTGCGGCGGTTGTCCGTGACAGTGAGGTCGAGGACCATGCCCGTGAGCGCCTTGAGACGGGCATGGAGACGCAGGAGTTTCTCGCGGCGCCCATCCGGCGGCGGCGGGGCGTCGGGGGGCTGCGTTCGGGGGGCAGGGCAGGGCGGAGGGGGGGGCGGTTTCGGGTCCCGGGGAAAGAGTTCCAGTTGTTCGGGGTGTTCATTCACGGCGGCACACTTCTTCTGGTTGCCCGGACAGCACGCTCCTGACCATCCTGCATGGGACAGAAAGCGGAGACGCGGTCACGGGCGGAGCGTGAACACCACCTCCGCGAACACCGCCGGGTGGTCGGACGCCCGCAGCTGCTCCGGTCCGTAGCCGCGGCGGTCCACAATCCACCGGGTCACCTTCTTGTCCCAGTCTCCGCCGAGGAGGATGTGGTCAATGATGTGGTCCAGGTTCTCCAGCGGGGTGCCCGTCTGGGCGGGGGTCATGCCCTCGGCCGGCGGGAGTTCCTCCCTCACCGGGGCGAGGTCGGCGGCGTTCACGAACTCGGCCGTCGTGTCGCCGCCCGTCAGCAGGTTGCGGTAGCGGTCCGTCTCGTGGGAGGTGTTGAAATCCCCCGTGAAAATGACCGGAAGGCGCGCGGCGTGGAGACCGAAGGTCTTGTTGGCCAGCAGCGCGGCCGCCTCCTTGTTGGGCGGGTTGTTGTCAAAATGCGTGTTGAGAAACAGGAACTCGAAGCCGTCGGCCTTCTGGCGCAGGTGGGCCCAGCTGACATACCGGGGCATGGCGAGGGTCTGCCACCCAAACGCGAAGGGCAGGGAGGGGTCCGGGGCGAGCCAGAACTGCCCCGAGTCCACGAGATCGAAGCGCTCGCGGTTGTAGAGCAGTACCGCGTCCGCGTAAGCCCAGGGACCGAAACTGTGGGTGACGGGGGCGTATTTCTCCGGTGCGATGTTCAGCTCGAGGATGTCCTTCCAGCCGCCGACCTCCTGGTGGCCGATGAGGTCGGGGGCGTAGTCCACGATCAGGGCGCGCAGGTGGGGCAGCCGCCCGTACCAGTCCTCGTGCCCGGGCTTGTTGTCGCCGCTCGTGCAGACGCGGCACAGGATGTTGTAGGTGAGGACCCTGATGGGGCCGCTGCCGCAGGGGGAGGCGCCGCCGCAGTTTTGCTCGGGCAGGATGCGGGAGGAGTCGAAGTGGGGGTTGCTCCAGGACCAGGTGGCGAAGGCCAGGGTGTATTGGATCCCCTGAACCCACACGAACCCGGTGAAGGCCGCCAGAACGACCAGCACCAGCCCGAGCGTCTTCAGGAAGACCATGAGGTACCTTTTCATTGTCGGAACTCCGGAATCCGAACCGCACGGCGCCGGAAGGCGGAGCCTCAGGCCCCTGTCTCCCCGGCAATCCGGCGGAGCACCTCGATGCCCCGCTTGAGCGTCTCGTCCTTGTTGGCGAAGGAGATGCGGAAATGGGTCTTCTTCTCGGAGAACACGCTCCCCGGAATGATCAGCACGTTGTTCTCAATGGCCTTCCGCACAAAGGCGTCGCCGTCGCCGTCCGGCGCCTGCGGGAAGATGTAGAACGCGCCGCCGGGCCGGGTGACCGGGAAGAGGTCCTTCAGCCCCTCAAAGATGATGTCGCGCTTGGTGCGGTAGGCATCCACCTTCGCCGTCATGTCCGCCTCCAGCGCGAGCACCGCCGCCTTCTGGGCGAAGGACGGCGCGCACACGAAGGTGTACTGCTGGAGCGTGTTCATTGCCTGGATGATCTCGTCCGGCCCCGCCGCGAAGCCCACGCGCCACCCCGTCATGGCGGCGTTTTTCGAGAAACCGTTCAGGCAGACAACGTTGTCGTACATTCCCGCGATGGACGCCGGAGTCCCGTCATAGGACAGGGACTCGTAGATCTCGTCGCTGATGACCAGCAGGTTGTGCCTGCGCGCCAGGGCGGCCACGGCCTGCAGCTCTTCGCCGTTCATCATGACCCCCGTGGGGTTCGCCGGGCTGCTGATGATGAGGGCCTTGGTCCGCGGCGTGATCGCCCCGGCGATCCGGTCCGCCGTCAGTTTGAAGTCCGGGTAGGTGTCCACGGGCACCGACGTGCCGCCCAGCAGGTTCACCAGGTGCTTGTACATCACGAAATACGGGTCCGCGCAGATCACCTCGTCCCCCGGGCCAACGGTCGCCATCAGCGCCAGAAACAAGCCGCCGGACACGCCCGACGTGATCATGACGTTCTTCAGCGGGAACCCGAAGCGCCGCTCGTAGTACGCCGAGCACGCCTCGCGGAGTTCCTGGATGCCCCAGGTCTGCGTGTACGAGTTGAACCCGGCGCGGATCTGGCGCACCGCCTCGTCCTTGCACAGCTCATCCACGTCATAGTCCGGCTGGCCGATGCTCAGGTTGATCGGGTCCTTCATCTGCGCGGCCAGCGCGAAAATCTTGCGGATGCCGCTGGCGTCAATCTGGTTCATCCGTTCCGCGATGAAACTCATGGAAAAAGTCTCCTGTGTCAAGGCTGCCAAGGTTCCGCCGATTGTACACGCGCCGCCGCAAAGGGGGCAAATGGCGGCAGGCAACGGCCATTTTCACCGCGACGCCGCAAAGGACACAGGGAAGACCGGAAAGGGAAGGGAAAGAGAAGATGAGCGGCGAGGTCGGGAAGAAAAACCCTGAGGTCCCGCCCCCCTGGGACTGCCAGGCTTCCCCCCGGCTCTCGGGGGAATCTGCGAAAGACAGTTCCGCGCGCGCGGAAGGACCGCCGGCTTTCTCCATGGCCCAAGAGCCGCACCGTGCTGCGCCCCTTGGAGTGCGGTGGCTTGCTGCCGCCGTCATTCCCGCAGGCTTGCCTGCGGGAGGCCACAGCGCAGGACGACAGACGGCCCCCGCCTGCTGTCACCACTCCGCTTTCCCTCCTCCGCGCCTCTGCGTTGAGTCGCCTCCATCCCTAAGCCGCGCCCCCCCCTGCCGCGACGCGCGGGCAAGCCCGCACGAAGAAAGGCGGCGGCAAGCCACCACGGCGACCGGACGCGCCCCGCACAAGCGTCGTCCGCAGCCGCCTGTTGCGGCAATCTGCGCGATCTGCGGACTGTCCCCGAATCGCCGGATAAGGAATGACCGATAATTCACGTGAGAGAAAACGTGCCTTGTGAATTCGCGCCGAATGCCTCTGGGGCGGCGCGCATGCCCGTTCACCCACGGGATGCGACAGACTTGGGGTGTTCCGGCACGAGATTGCTTCACTTCGTTCGCAATGACGTGTGTTTCCGCGTCATTGCGAACGAAGTGAAGCAATCTCGTGCCCGCCACCGCTCCGGCTCGCGTCCATCTTATCCGTCTATCAGGACTGTCCCCCTGATTTGACCCCGGCGCGTTTCTGTGGTAGACTCTTGGAGACTGTTAGCACTCTCGCGCACTGAGTGCCAAACCGTGCCGCCGGCGACGGTTGCCGCGCGGGCGGAGTGCGTGCGCAACAGGATGCGGGCCGCGCCATGCAAAAACACCCGGAACTGACGGATCGGGAGCGGGAAATCCTGCATGCCGTGGTGAACAGCTACATCATCTCGGCGGAGGCGGTGGGTTCCCGGACCGTGGTGAAGCGCTTCGGCATGGAGCTCAGCCCGGCCACGGTGCGCAACGTGATGTCCGACCTGGAGGAGATGGGGCTGCTGGAGCAGCTCCATACCAGCTCGGGCCGCGTGCCGACGGGCGCGGGCTACCAGTACTACATTGACCATCTGATGCGCGTGCAGGAGCTTACGCTGCGCGAGCGGCGGCGGATTGAGGAGGAGTTGTCGGAGCGCCTGGACGACGCGGACGGCGTGCTCCGTCGGGCGAGCCACCTGCTGGCGCTGGTGTCGCACCATGCGGGCCTCGCGGAGACCCCCGCGGACAAGGCCGCGGTGGCGATGCGCGTGGACCTCGTGCGCGTGGGGCCGGCGAAGCTGGCCATGCTGGTGGTGGACAATTTCGGGCGCGTGCGCTCGGTGATGGCCCAGGTGGCCAGCCCGATGGAGGACACGGAGCTCGAACAGTTGAACCGGTTCATGAACGAGCACCTGCACGGCGCCCCGGTGGACCAGCTTTCGGTCCGCGTGGAGGAGCGCCTGCGGCTGTACCTCGACGAGCAGCGGCGGCTGGCCCAGCGCGCGCTGGAGGTGCTGGAGCTGCTGCCCCGGCGCCCCCAGGGCATGCTCATCGTGGAGGGCACCTCGCAGCTTTTGGAGCAGCCCGAGTTCCAGGACATGCGCCAGGCCCGCGACGTGTTCAACCTCCTGGAGGAGCGCGAGGAGCTGCTGGGGCTGCTGCGGTCCGCCTCCGACGAGGGCGGGCGCAGCGCGGTGTTCCTAGGCGGCGGCGCGCGCAAGCTGGAGGGCCTGGGCCTCGTGGCCGCGCCCTACGAGGTGGACGGCCGGAAGGCGGGCATGATCGGCGTGCTCGGGCCGCGCCGGATGCACTACTCGAAACTGACCGCCGTGGTCGAGTACACGGCCGGACTGGTCGGCCGGATCCTCACCCGGCTTTCGGGCTGAAACGGCCCGCGGAAAGACCGCGAAAAGGAATGTGATGGCGGACGAAAAGGACGAAAGAGAGCTTGCGGACAACGCCCCCGTAGAGGACGCGCCCGAGGCGTTTCCCGGCAGCTGCGGCTGCGACTGCGACTGTTCCGGGGCCTGCGCGGACTGCGCCGCCCCCCCGGAGGAGCCGGACCCCCTGGATGTGCTCGCGGGCGCCCTGGCGGCCTCGGAAAAGGAGCGCGTCCTGTACAAGGACCAGCTCCTGCGCGCGCGCGCCGAGTTCGACAACTACCGCAAGCGCGTGGCGCGCGACGCGGAGCAGCTGCGCCGCACGGCGGCCCAGGACCTGCTGCGCGACCTGCTCGCCGTGGCGGACAATCTGGAGCGCGCCCTGGAGCACGCCGGCGTCTCCGACGACGGCGGGGTGGCCGAGGGCGTGCGGATGGTTCTGCGCCAGATGCAGGACCTGATGGCGTCGCGCGGCGTCGCCGGCATTCCGGCGGCGGGCGAGGCTTTCGACCCGAACCTGCACGAGGCGCTGGCCATGCAGCCCTCGGACGACTGCCCCGCCGGCATGGTGCTGGTGGAGTTTCAAAAGGGATACACCCTGGACGGCGCGGTGCTCCGCCCGGCCAAGGTCGTGGTCAGCAGCGGACCCGCGGAGGCGGCGGACACGCCGCCCGCCGGAGACGCGTCCGCTGAGACTCAAGAGACAAACAACTAGAGGAGCAAGATAAGCATGAGCAAGGTAATCGGCATTGACCTGGGAACCACCAACTCCTGCGTGGCCGTGATGGAGGGCGGCGAGCCCGTCGTCATCGCGAACGCCGAGGGCAACCGCACCACCCCGTCCGTCGTGGCCTTCGCCAAGGACGGCGAGCGCCTCGTGGGCGCGGTGGCGAAGCGCCAGGCGGTGACCAACCCGCAGAACACCGTTTTCTCCATCAAGCGCTTCATGGGCCGCCAGCACGGCGAGGTCGGCTCCGAGGAGAAGCTGGTGCCCTACCGGGTCACCTCGAGCCCGTCGGGCGACGTGCAGGTGGAGGTCGGCGGCCGCACCCACCGTCCTCCGGAAATCTCCGCCATGATCCTCCAGAAGATGAAGGAGACGGCGGAGTCCTATCTGGGCCACCCGGTGACCCAGGCCGTGGTCACCGTGCCCGCCTACTTCAACGACTCGCAGCGCCAGGCCACCAAGGATGCCGGCCGCATCGCCGGGCTGGAGGTCCTGCGCATCATCAACGAGCCCACGGCGGCGGCGCTGGCCTACGGCCTGGAGAAGAAGCGCGACGAGAAAGTCGCCGTCTACGACCTGGGCGGCGGCACCTTCGACGTGTCCATCCTCGCCATCGGCGACGACAGTTTCGAGGTGCTCAGCACGAACGGCGACACCCACCTGGGCGGCGACGACTTCGACCAGCGGATCATTGACTGGCTGGCGGAGGAGTTCATGAAGGACCAGGGCATTGACCTTCGGAAGGACCCCATGGCCCTCCAGCGCCTGAAAGAGGGGGCGGAAAAGGCGAAGTGCGAGCTGTCCTCCGCCATGACCACGGACATCAACCTGCCCTTCATCACGGCGGACCAGAGCGGCCCGAAGCACATGAACTACACCCTCACCCGCGCCAAACTGGAGCAGCTCTGCGACGACCTGCTCCAGCGCACGAAGAAGCCCTGCTTCCGCGCCCTGGAGGACGCCGGCCTCACGGCGGCCCAGGTGGACGAGGTCATCCTCGTTGGCGGCATGACCCGCATGCCCGCCGTCGGCCGCATCGTGAAGGACACCTTCGGGAAGGAGCCCCACCGCGGCGTGAACCCCGACGAGGTCGTCGCCATCGGCGCGGCCATCCAGGGCGGCGTGCTTTCCGGCGAGGTGAAGGACGTGCTCCTGCTCGACGTGACGCCGCTCTCCCTGGGCATCGAGACCCTCGGCGGCGTCTGCACCAAGCTCATCGAGCGCAACACGACGATCCCGGTGACCAAGCGCCAGGTCTTCTCCACCGCCGCCGACGGCCAGACCGCCGTGACCATCCACGTGCTCCAGGGCGAGCGCGAGATGGCCTCCGACAACCGCACCCTCGGCAAGTTCGACCTCCTCGGCATCCCCCCCGCGCCGCGCGGCGTGCCCCAGGTGGAGGTCTCCTTCGACATTGACGCGAACGGCATCGTCCACGTCTCCGCCAAGGACCTAGGCACGGGCAAGGAGCAGGCCATCCGCATCGAGTCCTCCAGCGGCCTGTCGGAGGAGGAGATCAAGCGCATGGTCGGCGAGGCCGAGCGCCACGCCGGCGAGGACAAGCAGCGCCGCAGGCTGGTCGAGGCGAAGAACAACGCCGACGCCATGGTGTACCAGACCGAGAAGGGCCTGAAGGAGTACGGCGACAAGGTGGCCGACACGGACCGGAAAGCCGTCGAGGACGCCCTGGAGACGCTGCGCCAGGCCGCCAAGGGCGACGACGCCGACGCCATTGAGTCCGCCCTCAGCGGGCTGACCTCGGTGTCCCACAAGATGGCCGAGGCCATGTACGCCCAGGCCGCCCCGCAGGGCGCGCCCCAGCCCGAGCCGGGGCAGGGCGCCGGGGACGCCATGGACGCGGACTTCACGGTGAAGGACGGGGACGACAAGAACAACTGAGGCCCCGCCGGCCCACGGTGACGCAGCATGGCGAAGACGAGGGACCTGTACGAGATACTGGGCGTGGCCAAGGGTGCCAGCCAGGACGAGATACGCAAGGCGTATCTCAAGCTGGCGCACAAGTACCACCCGGACAAGACCGGCGGCGACAAGGCCGCCGAGGAGAAGCTCAAGGAGATCAACGGGGCCTACGATGTCCTGAAGAACCCCGAGAAGCGGGCCCAGTACGACCAGTTTGGCTCCGCCGACGGCCAGCCCTTCGGCGGCGGCGGATTCGGCGGGGCGGGCGGATTCGGCGGATTCGGCGGCGGCGAGGGCGGCGGGTTCGAGGACCTTTTCGACATGCTCTTCGGCCAGGGCGGCGGCCGCCGCGGCGCGGCAGACCGCACCCGGCGCGGGGCGGACCTCGAGGGCGCGGTGCGCGTCTCCCTCATGGAGGCGGCCCACGGCACGAAGAAGATTTTCTCCTTCAACCGGGCGGAGCCCTGCGCGGACTGCGGGGGCGCCGGCGCGGCCAAGGGTTCCAAGCCTGAAACCTGCCGCCAGTGCGGCGGCTCCGGGCAGATACGCGCGTCCCAGGGCATCTTCAGCGTCAGCCGCACCTGCCCGGTCTGCAACGGCCGCGGCCAGGTCATCGCGTCCCCCTGCCATGCCTGCGGCGGCGCGGGGGTCCGGCGCGCCCGGCGCGAGCTGAACGTGGACATTCCCCCCGGCGTGGACGACGGGCAGCGCCTGCGCGTGCAGGGCGAGGGCGAGGCCGGCCGGAACGGCGGCGGGCGCGGCGACCTCTACATCTCGATCCAGGTCGAATCCCACCCGCTTTTCACGCGCAAGGGCACCACGGTCTACTGCGAGGTGCCCGTCACCTTCGGCCAGGCCGCCCTTGGCGGGTCGGTGGACGTGCCCACCCTCCACGGCATGGTCTCCGTGAAAATCCCCGCCGGGGCCAAGACCGGCACCCAGCTCCGCATCCGCGGCAAGGGCATGCCCGACCTGCGCGGCTATAGCCACGGCGACCAGGTGGTCCTTGTCCGCGTAGAGGTCCCCGTCAAGCTCTCGCGGAAGCAGACCTCCCTCCTGGAGCAGTTCGAGGCCGAGGGCGACGCCAAGACCTACCCCGATGTGGATGCCTTCCACCGCGCCGCGCGCGACGCCATGAAGCCGGGGAAGTAGGACGCCCGGTTCAGTCCCTTCGTGACTTGAGGCGCGGAAGCCCGGTGGCGTACCATGTCCGCGTCCCCGTTTCCCGGGGACAAAACAAGGGCTGAGGCATGGTTCCGGATTCACGCATGACCCCCGCGGCGGTGGCGCCGTTTGTGGACCGCTTTCTCTCCGTCGCGGAGGGGAAATGCGCCCGCCTTGCGCGCAAATGGATGGACGGCCGCGGCGGCATGGGCGCGCCCGTGTTCACCCGCGCGGGCAAATACACCGCCCGCGGCTGGACCGAATGGACCCAGGGTTTCCTCTTCGGCGGCCCCCTGCTTGTCTTCGACGCCACGGGCGACCGCGCCTCCCTTGACGCCGGCATCCGGGGCACCCTGGACCGCATGGCCCCCCACGTCAGCCACACCGGCGTCCACGACCACGGCTTCAACAACGTCTCGACCTACGGCACCCTGCGGCGGCTGATCCTGGAGGGGAGGGTCCCGGACCACGGCGGCATGCTGGCGCAGTGCGAACTGGCCCTGAAGGTTTCGGGCGCGGTGCAGGCCGCCCGGTGGACCGCCACCACCGAGACCGGCGGCGGCTACGTCTACTCCTTCAACGGCCCCCACTCGCTTTTCTGCGACACCATCCGCTCGTGCCGGAGCCTTGTGCTCGCGCACCAGCTCGGCCACGCGCTCATGGGCGAGAACGACCGGCCCGTTTCCCTCCTTGACCGCGCCGCGGCGCACATCCGCAGCACCCTCGCGTGGAACGTCTTCCACGGCGAAGGGCGCGACCTCTACGACGTGCCGGGCCGGGTCGCCCACGAGAGCCTCTTCAACGTGAACGACGGGAAGTACCGCTGCCCCTCCACCCAGCAGGGCTATTCCCCCTTCTCCACCTGGACCCGGGGGCTGGCGTGGGTGCTCCTCGGCTGCGCCGAGCAGTTGGAGTGGTTCTCCCGGCCCTGCGTGCAGTTCGAGGGCAAGGCCGCCTTCCTCCGGGAAATGGAGCGCGCCGCCCGCGCCACGGCGGACTTCTACCTGTGCCACAGCTCCGCCGACGGCATCCCCTTCTGGGACACCGGCGCGCCGGGTCTGGCGGCGGGCGTCGCTGACTACGCGGGGCCTTCGGACCCGTGGGACGGGCCGGAGCCCGTGGACAGCTCCGCCGCCGCGATCTCGGCCCAGGGCCTGATCCGGCTCGGCCTGCGCCTGGGCAGCAGGGGAAGCGGCTATCTTCGGGCCGGTCTCGGCGTGTCCCGCACGCTGTTTTCGCCGCCCTACCTCTCCGAAGCCCCGAAACACGAGGGGCTCCTCCTCCACTCCGTCTATCACCGCCCGCGCGGCTGGGATTATGTTCCCAAAGGCCGGAGAATCCCCTGCGGCGAGTCCTCCCTGTGGGGGGATTATCACGCCCTCGAGCTGGCGGTTCTGGTCAAGCGGCTCGCCCGCCGGGAGCCCCCGGCCACGTTCTTCGCCGGAGGGTGAGCACCGGACGGGTGGGCATTAAGGAGTGCGGGAGATGAAGAGGTTCTTTGGGTGTCCCCTGCGCGCGGCGGCAGTCTCGGCCGCCGCCGTCCTGTTCGCCGCGGGGGCCGTGGCCGGCCCCATGTTCTCCAGGGACCTGCGGACCACCGCCGGCGTGTCGGAGTACCACGACGTGCCGATGACCGACGGCACGCCGCTGGCCACGGACGTCTATCTCCCGGACGCGGGCGGCGGCCCCTGGCCCGTCATTCTCCTCCGCAACACCTACACCCGCAACATGAACCTCAACCGCTATGTGAACGACGGCTATGCCGCCGTGGTCCAGGCCCCGCGCGGCCTCCACGGCAGCGGCGGCGAGGCCCACGCCTTCTATTACGACGGCTGGCGCGAGGGGCTCACGGACGGGGCGGACACCGTCGCCTGGGTGAAGAAGCAGCCCTGGTGCAACGGAAAGATCGCCACCACCGGGGAGTCCGCCCTGGCCATGGTCCAGATGCTCATGGCCCCCGTCACGCGCGATGTCGCCGCCCAGTACATCTACCTGACCCCGGCCAATTTCTACTTCGAGGTCGTCTATCCCGGCGGTGCCTTCCGCAAGAACCTGGTCGAGGGGTGGCTCACGCTTCTCGGGCAGTATGACGTCGCCGCCGTCTACCGGGGCCACCCGGTCTATGACGACTTCTGGTCCTACTACAACGTCGTCGCCCGCGCGAAGGACATCACCGCCCCCGCCGTCTTCATGGGCGGATGGTACGACATCTTCCAGCCGGGCACGGTGGACGCCTTCATCTCCCGCGAGACCGAAGGCGGCGAGGGCGCGCGCGGGAAGAACTACCTCGTCATGGGCTGGCGCACGCACAACAACGACTCCTCGCCGGACTACCAGTTGCCCTCTAGGGACCCCGCCGTCAGTTCAGGGGACATCGCCAACCGCCTGTTCTCGCATTATCTCAAAGGCGATGAGAAAGCCCTCGACGGCATCCCCAAGGTGCAGTACTACGTCATGGGCGACGACCGCGACCCCAATGCCCCGGGCAACGAGTGGCGCACCGCCGAAACCTGGCCCCCCTTCCCGACAGAGGAGGCCGCCTTCCACCTCGCCCCGGACGGACTGCTCTCCCGCGACGCCGTGCCCCCGGCCGGGTCGCTGGAGTTCACCTTCGACCCCAAGAACCCCGTGCCCACCCTGGGCGGTGCCAACCTCCTGCCCAACCTCAAGGCGGGGCCCTATGACCAGCGCAAGGTTTCCAGCCGCCCGGACATCCTGAAGTTCGCCACCCCCGTGCTGGAGGCACCCGTCGAGACCGTCGGACGCCTCCGCGTCACCCTCTACGTCTCCTCCGACGCCCCTGACACGGACTTCACGGCGAAACTGGTGGACGTCTTTCCCGACGGCGACGGCCGCGAGATCAACGTCCTCGACGGCATCCGCCGCGTCAAGACCCGCGACGGCTACGACAAGGTGACCCCGCCCCTCACCGGCCCCGGCCAGGTGGTCCGCCTCGACATTGACCTCTGGAACACCGCCTGGGTCTTCAACAAGGGCCACCGCATCGCCGTGCATATCTCCAGCAGCAACTACCCCAAGTTCGACGTCAACCCCAACACGGGCGCAGATCACCCCGAACCCGGCGCCGAACTCCGCAAGGCCCAAAACCGCGTCCACTTCGGCGGCGACACCCCCAGCGCGCTGTGGCTGCCGGTGAAGAAATCGTAAGTCGCTGGGTGAGGAAAGGGAAGCAGGGTGTCCGGAGAGAAGGCATCCCGACAAGAGATTGCCACGTCGGCCGGGGCGGCCGACTCGCAATGACGGGCCAAACGGCGGCCTTCCGCTGAACCGGCCCTCAACGCGTCATTGCGATGGAGCGAAGCGACTGAAGCAACCTCGTTCTCGGCACGGCCCCCGGTCTCACAGCGGCCTATCCGGCGATTCGGGGAAATAGACACGCTTGACTGCCGTGGGATGCCCGCCGCAGAATGGCGGCACAAGGGCGCGGACACCACGACAGGAGCAAGCCCATGAGCGGACCATCCATCACCAGACGGGGATTCATGGGCGGCGTGGCCGGGGCGGCGGCGGCGCAGATGGTGCGTGCGGCGGCGGCGCAATCCGCCGACACCGGCGCGAAGGTAAAGGCGGGACTCATCGGCGTGGGCGGGCGCGGCAACATGATCGCGCAGCTGGTCGAGGCCCACGGGGGCTACGAGCTCACAGCAGTGGCGGACTATTTTCCCAAGGTGGCGGAGGAGGCGGGCCGGCAGTTCAACGTGCCGGAGAAGAACCGGTTCAGCGGGCTGACGGGGTATCAGCGGCTGCTGGAGAGCGGCGTGGAGGCGGTCTTTCTGGAGACGCCGCCCTACTGTTTCCCGGACCATGTCGAGGCGGCGGTGGCGGCGGGCATCCATGTGTACATGGCGAAGCCCGTGGCGTGCGACGTGCCGGGGTGCCTGCGCGTGGCGGAGGCGGCCAAGCGCGCGAAGGACGCCGGGCGGTGTTTCCTGATTGACTTCCAGACGCGGACGGACCCCTTCTTCATGGAGGGCGTGGACCGCGTTCACCGGGGGGAGATCGGCCCCCTCGGCCTGGTCAGCTCCCTCTACACCGACGAGTCGTTCTCCGACCCGCCCCTCACGGACACCGTGGAGAGCCGTCTCCAGCACCTGATCTGGGTGAATGACGACGGTCTGGGCGGCGGCTATCTCGTGAACGCGGGCATCCACGCCGTGGACGTGGCGCTGTGGCTCGCGGGGGGTGTGCCCGTCAGCGCCGTGGGCGCGTCGCGCATCGCCCGGAGCGACCCGCACGGCGACTCCCATGACGTCTACTCCGTGACCTATGAATTTGCCGACGGCCTGATCGTGAACCACCGGGGCGAGCACCTGCGAAACAAGTTCGACTTCCACTGCGACTGCGTCGCCCACGGGCGCGACGGCTACCTGGAATGCGGCTACTCCAACAGCGTGGCGCTGCATGGAAAACAGGACTGGCCGGGCGGCAAGGTGGAGGACCTCTACCTCGTCGGCGCGCGCCGCAACATCGCGTCGTTCCACACGGCCATCGTCAGCAAAGACGCGTCCAACCCCACCGTGGAGCCCAGCATCCACGCGAACCTCGCGGTCATGCTCGGGCGCGAGGCCTGCCTGCGCGGGTCCCGTGTCACCTGGGACGAAATGATCAAGGAGAGCCGCCGGATCGAGCCCGACCTGCGCGGCCTCAAGGCATAGGGAGAGTTGACATGAGTCTTGTCCCTGAAAACGCCGGACATTGTTGTGTGTTTGGGATGTCCCTGGAGCGTTGCGAAGACGGGGTAGCCGCGTTCGCCGGGATGTTGGCGGGCAAGAGATTGCTTCGCTTCGCTCGCAATGACACGAAAACAAGCGTCATTGCGAGGGAGCGAAGCGACCGCGGCAATCTCGTTCCCGCGAGCCCCACACGCTTCCCGCGCGCGGGCTTTTTGTTCAGTCCCCTTCTTGTGCTCTTGGCGATGACTGCGGCATTCGCGGATCCTGCGGCCCTGGTCTTCACGCAGGCGGGCCCGGAGACCTATGCCTTTGACACCGGGGTTCTGCGGGGCGGCCTGCGCGCCGAAGGCAAGTCTGTCGGCCTGCTGGCCTTTGAGCACACCGCCACAAAAACCCGGCTGGACGGCAACGACTACGGCCTCATGAGCCATTACCGCGTGTTCACGGCGAACAGGCGCTACGGCGGCGGCGCGTGGTACTGGCCCAGCACGTCACGCCTGCTGCCCGGCGGCGCGGTTGAAGTGCGCTGGGCTCCCGAAGAGGGCCGTCCCTTTGAGATGACCGCCGTCTACCGCTGGGCCGCCCCGGACACCCTGGACCTCACGACCTCCGTCACGGCAAAGGAGGACCTGAAGGGCTTCGAGTCCTTCCTGGCGTCCTATTTCACCAAGGACTTCCCCTCGGCCACCGTGTGCGTGAAGGACGGCCCGGAGGGCAAACCCGCCTTCCGCAGCACGCCGGAAAGTGCGGGGCCGTGGCAGGTTTTCCCGCGCGACGCGGCCGCCGTCGCCCTCATCCAGGACGGACGCTGGAAGATTGAGCCGAACCCCGTGGACTGGGCAGTCCGGGACGAGCTGTACGCCCCGCTCATCATCCGCCGCAATCAGGACACGGGCGTGTGCGCCGTCTTCATGGCCCCGCGCGAGGACAGTTTCGGCGTCATGTCCCCCTGCGAGGGTGAGGCCCACTACTCCTGCTACCTGAACCAGATCGGCCGCGACGTCAAGGCCGGAGAGACGGTCTCCGCGCGGGCCAGGCTCGTGGTGCGCCCCCTGGCCAAAGACGAGGAGGCTCTGGCGCTCTACGACGCCTATCTCCGGGAACTCGCGGCGCCGTGAAGAGGGCTGTCGGACAAGTCAGACCGGTCCGACTTGTCCGACCTGTCTGACGTTTCCCGCTCATCCGACCGATCGGACCGATCCGACCGATCGGTCTGATTTCTTCCTCCGGACTCCCCTCACCCCAGCCCGTAGAGCGCCGCGTATTTCTCCTCGAGGTACCGCAGGAAAGGCTCCGGCGTGGGGGGCTGGCCGGTGACCTCGGTGAGAAGCTGGTCCGCCGCGACCGCGCGGCCGCGGGAATGCACATGCTTCCGGAGCCAGCCGAGGACGTCCCAGAACTTCCCCTGCGCCACGCCGTCCCAGAGGTTCGACAGGTCCTGCTCCATCTTCTCCATGAGCTGGGCCGCGTAGAGGTTGCCGAGGGCGTAGGTGGGGAAATAGCCGAAGGAGCCGTGGGACCAGTGGATGTCCTGGAGGCAGCCGCGGGCGTCGTCGGGCACCTCGCAGCCGAGGTAGAGCCGCATGCGCTCGTTCCACAGCTCGGGCACATGCTCCGCCTCAATGCTTCCCTCGATCAACGCCGTCTCGATCTCGAAGCGCAGGATGATGTGCAGGTTGTAGGTGCACTCGTCCGCCTCGACGCGGATAAGCGACGGCTCGACGCGGTTCGACGCGCGCCACACCTGCTCGGGGGACAGGTCCTCCGGAGCGCCGGGGAACACGGAGCGGACCCGGGGCGTGTAGTGCCGCCAGAAGGGCAGGCTGCGCCCGACGATGTTCTCCCACAGGCGCGACTGCGACTCGTGCATGCCCAGAGACGGCGCGTCGGCCAGAAAGGTGCGCCGGTAGCGCGCGGGGAAGCCCTGCTCGTAGAGGGCGTGCCCGCCCTCGTGGACCGAACTGGACAGCGCGGAGAGAAAGTCGCGCCGGCTCACCCGCGTGGTGACACGCACGTCCTCCGTGTCAAAGGAGGTGGTGAAGGGGTGGACCGACTTGTCCTGCCGCCCGGCCTCGAAGTCGAAGCCCATGTCCCGCAGCACCTCCTCGGTGAGCCGGAGCTGCGCCTCCTCCTCCCAGTCGCGGTTCATCCAGGCCGTGTCCGGCTGGAGGGGGGACTCCACGATCCGGGCGACCAGCGCGCCCTGGCGCTCCGCGAGGGTGTCAAAGATGGGTCGCAGCCGCGAAGCGGTCATGCCGCGCTCATAGTCCTCCAGGAGGGCGTCGTAGGGCGACTCGGCGTATCCCAGGCATTCCGCCTTCTCCCGCGCGAGGGAGACCAGGCCCGCGAGGTGGGGCAGGAACTCGCCGAAGGCGGACTCCGACCGCGCCCGCACCCATGCGTGGTAGGCGCGGCTCTGGGCCTGCGCCATGCGGTGCACCAGCGACTCCGGCAGGCGCGCCGCCCGCTCCAGGTCGCGCGCCGTCTCGCGGACAAAGTCGTTCTCGCCCAGCGACAGCTCGGACGCCTCGGCGGTCAGCTCGGCCACCAGGTCGCGCATTTCGGAACTGGTGAACAGGCGGTGCTCCAGCGCCGCGAGCGTGGCGATCTGGTGGCCGCGGGCCTCGGCCCCCTTCGGAGGCATGCACACCTCCTCGTCCCACTGGAGCAGCGCCAGCGTGCGCCGCAGATCCACCACCTCCCCCGTCTTCCGGAAGAACAGCTCCATCTTGTCGGTCAATGAGGACATGTCTTGCTCCACAGCCTTTGGGGACACCGCTTAAACGATAGCACAGTGTGCGGGGCTCATTGGCGCCCGCCGCAGCATTTCTTGTACTTCCGCCCGCTCCCGCAGGGGCACGGATCATTCGGGCCGCCCGCCGGGGGCGCCTCCCGCTCCTGGCGGCGCACCCATTCCATGACATTCGCCGGGGGGCACTGCGCGCGCAGCTCCGACGCCATGAACCGCATGGTCGGCGCGGCATGGGTGAAGAAGCGCCGGTACCCCGCGCACAGGTAGTTTAACCCCGGCTCGCCGGTGGGCGCCGTCGTGAAGCGGTGCTTGGGGCATTCGCCCCGGCACACGAAATGGACCGGACATGCGCGGCAGTAGCCGGGCAGGGTGTCCGCCTTGTCGCGGCCGAATCGGGTCTGGGCCTCCGAGGCTGCCAGTTCGCGGACGTTCGTCTCCAGGATGTTTCCCAGCCGGTACTCCGGGTAGACGTAGTGGTCGCAGGCGTAGAGGTCGCCGTTGCGCTCAAGGGCCATGGCGAAGCCGCAGTGCTCGCGGAACAGGCACAGGCTCGGTTGCATGCCCATCCACGCCTCCAGCGTCACCTCGAAGAGCTGCACATAGACCCGTCCCACGTCCTCGCGCACCCATTCATCGTAGATCGTCGTCAGGAACTGGCCGTACTCCTCCGGCGTGGGGCACCACGGCGCGACCTGCCCGGTGGAAGCAGCCCCCGGCCGCGACAGGGTCAGGCCGTCGGGGTCGGGCGCGTCGGGAATGCGCTCCACAATGGGGATGAACTGCATGTGCCCGCTGCCGTGGCGGCGCAGGAAGCGGTACACCTCCAGGGGCCGCGCCGCGCTTTCGTGGTGGACGCAGGTCAGGGTGTTGAACTCGACTTTGTGCCGCTTGAGGCACTCCAGCGCCCGCATGACCCGGTCGTGGGTGCCCTTGCCCCGGGCGTCCAGCCGGTAGGCGTCATGCACCTCCTTCGGCCCGTCCAGCGACAGCCCCACAAGAAAGTCATGCTTTTTGAAGAAGGCGGCCCAGGCGTCGTCCACCAGGATGCCGTTCGTCTGGAAGGTGTTGTGGAGGGTGCGGCCGCCGGCGTGCTCCCGCTGGAGCGCCACAGCCCGCCGGAAGAAGTCCAGCCCCGCCGCCGTCGGCTCGCCGCCCTGCCAGGCAAAGGTGACCTCCGGCGTGTCATGGGCCGCGATGTAGTCGCGGACATAGGCCTCCAGGACGGCGTCGGACATGACCGGCGCGCCCTTGCCGGGGTACAGCCCCTCCTTCTCCAGGTAGAAGCAGTACGCGCACCGGAGGTTGCACAGCGCCCCGGTGGGTTTCGCCATGACATGAAAGGCGAACGGCGTCTGTCGGTTGGAGGGGAAATCCGGCACGTCTTGCTCCATCTTGGGATTGCGCTGCCATTGTACCGCGCCCGGCGGCGGCAACGGAAACGCCGGGAACCCCTCTTCCGGGCGTTTTCGGCCGCCTTTTCGCTCCCCGGCCAGAAATCTGTTGACAAAAATGAAGGAAAGCGTTATCTTATAAGAGGTTGTCACACTGGAGAACGAATGCTCGGCGTTCGCCGCAGGAGACTCTGGAAAACGAGAATGTCCGTCATGCAGAGGGTGGATCAATGAACACAGCGGAAGTGAAAGAAGCCATCGGCAAACTGGGAACGATGGTTCAGGCGACAACGGCCGGTCCGGACGGGCAGGGACCGTCCGGGGCGCTGGACATTTTGCGGGGGGCGGTGGACGCCCTGGCGCGGGAATGTGAAATGCGGCGCGCGGCCCGGGCCACCGCCGCCGAGGAGATGGCTGCGCTGGTCGTTTCCCTGAGGGACTATCTGGAGACCGCCGACACGGGGGTTTCCGAGGCGGCCGAGGCGAAGGCGGCGGCGCTGGCATCCGAGGTGGAGACCCTGAAGGCCGCCCTGGAGGAGGCCGAGTCCCGCGCCAAACAGGCCGAGCGGCAGGGGCAGGAGGGGGCGCAGGCGCTGGCCCAGCTCCGCACACTGGAGGAGCACCTCCAGAAGCGGGGGGAGACCATTAACGAGGCGCGCCGGCGCATTCTGCGCCTGCAGGAAAAGCTTGAGGCGCTGGTGGCGGAGAGCGCGGCGGACAAGGAGAAGCTGAAGGAGCAGGAGGCCACCCTGGTCCGGCGCAACGCGGCGCTCAAGGCGGCGGAGGACCGTTTCAGCGACCTGCGCCGGCGCATGGACGCGGCGGGCGGCAGTGCGGCCCCGGGAATGCAGGCCCAGGTCAAGGTTCTGGAGAACCAGGTGGAGGAGGCGCAGAAGGCGGCGGCGGCGCTGGAGGAGCGCCATGGGAAACTCCAGCAGGAGTTGAACCAGCGGGTGGCCGCCGAGGCGGCGGCGCGCCAGCGCATTGAGGAAATGAAGCACCAGGTGGACGATGCGGAGCACGAGCGCGGCGAGATGGCGAAGCGCATGGGCCGTCTGGAGGACGAACTCCGCAAAGCGTCGGACGCGCGGGATGAGGCGTCCGCCCAGGCGAAGAAGGCGGCCGAGGCCCTGCAGCGCGCCGAGGCGGCGGCGGAGGCGGCGAAGAAGGACCTGGCGGCGGCGCGCGGCCAGAACGGGGCGCTGGCTGCCGAAAAGGCCGCGCTGGAGGCAAGGGTGGCGGAACTGGCCCCCAAGGCCGCCGAACTCGAGAAGGAGCGCGCGGCGGCGGCGGAAAAACTGGCCGCCCTCGGCAGGGAGAAGGACGAGGCGCTGGCTTCGGCCGAGGCTTCCGGCAGGCGTGCCGGTGAACTGGAGAAGGCCCTTTCCGAGATCGAGGCCCGTGTGGCCGCGGCGCAGGGGGAGGCCGGGTCCGCCCGGGAGGAGGCCGCGCGGCTTTCCTCCGAGATCGGCGCGCTCCAGCAGCGTGCGGAGACTGCGGAGAAGGAGGCCGCCGCGGCCTGCGGCACCCTGGAAGCCGCCCAGACAGAGGCTGAGGCCGCCCGTGCCCGCGCCGATGCCGCCCATGAGCGGGTCGCCGCGCTGGAGGCCGAGCTTTCGGAGCGGGACGGCGCGCTGGAGGCCGCGGAAAAGCGGGCCGACGAGGCGTCGGAGCGGGCGGTGGCGGCGGAGGGGGCCGTGTCGGACGCCCAGGGGCGTCTTGGGGCGCTGGAGGCGGTGGCCGAGACCCTGCGCGCCGACATTGCCGCGTTCCAGGAGAAGGCCGCCGAGGCCGACCAGTTCCGCGCCGAGGCGGACGCGGCGCGGGAGCGCGCGATGAGCCTCCAGGAGCAGCTGGACAAGGAACAGGCCAAGGGGCTCAAGTCCGCGCTCGCCCTGCAGCTCGCCGAGGCCATCCGCGAGAGTGAGGCCGCCCAGGAAGAACTGAGCAGCCTGCGCCGCGAGGTGGAGCGCCTGCGCAAGAGTGAGGCCGCGCCGGTCCCGGCAGCTCCGGCAGCCCACGCAGCCCCCGCCGAGGAGGCCGACGAGGAGACCGCGCTCCGGAAGGCCTATGAGGCCATGCCCGCGGACAAGCGGAACAATCTGGGAGAACTGCTCGTCGCGGCGCGCGTCATCACCAAGAAGCAACTGGCGGACGTCAACAGCGCCGTGAAGAAGTCCCCGGACCTGGGCATGGTCGCGGTCATCTGTGAGAAGGGGCTCACGGACGAGGACACGGTGGTCCGGGCGCTTTCCCTTCAGTCCGGCGCGCCGGTTGCGGAGGTTGGCGAGGACGGGCTGGACGCCGAGGCGGCGACCCTGATCTCCGACAAGATCGCGCGCAAGCACCGGGTGATCCCCCTCCGCGAGGAGGAGGGAGCCCTGATTCTGGCCATGTCCAACCCCATGGACCTGCTGGCGCTGGAGGACGTGGGCCGGGCGGCCGGCAAGCCCGTGAAGCCCATGGTCGCGCGGCACTCCGCCGTCATGAACGCCATCAACCGGTACTACTGGGAGCCGGAGTGAGCCGTCCCACGATGAGGCCGTGGAACCCGCCGGGGAGGGGTTAGGGTCTGGGGTTTAGGGTTGGGGGCGGAGTTTTTTCCCATACCTCCCATACTTTCCATTTGCCTGTCTGCTGTTGCGTCCGCTACGCGTGCTGTTTCCAGGCGCGCTTGATCCGCTCCACGAGCTTCTCCTGGTCCCATCCCCAGTACTGGTCGGAGAAGACCTCCACCTCGACAAAGCCGCGGAAGCCCGCCTGCTCCACCCACCCGCGTATCTCGCGGATGTTGATGCAGCCGTCGCCGGGCATGCCGCGGTCGTTAAGCAGGTCGCGGGTGGGGGTGCGCCAGTCGCAGACGTGGAAGGCGAAGATGCTTTTGCCCGCCCGGGAGATTTCCGAGCGCAGGAAGGGGTCCCACCAGCAGTGGTAAACGTCCACCGCCACGCCCACCATGGGGCTGTTCAGGGCGAAGACGATGTTGTTCGCCTGCTCCAGCGTGTTGATGGCGGACCGGGAGTCGGCGTACATGGGATGGAGGGGCTCGATGGCCAGGCGCACCCCGGCGGCTTTGGCGTCGGGCTCAATCGCGTGGATGGCGTCGAAAATCTGCTGGCGGGCGCGGGGGAGGTCCACCTCGGGGGCCGCGCCGCACACCAGCACGAGCACCGGCGCGCCCAGTTCGGCGGCCTCCTCAATGGCGCGGCGGTTCTCGCCCTTGGCCTGTTCGCGCGCCTGGGCGCCCGAGGCCACGAAGAACCCGCCCCGGCACAGGCTGACCACGTTCATTTCGGCGTCGCGCAGGAGTTTTGCCGCCTTCTTCGCGCCCAGGGGGGCGAGATGCTCCCGCCAGACGGTGATGCCGGGGATGCCGGCGCGGGTGTACCCGTCCACCGCCTGCTCCAGGGTCCAGGGCTTGGTGGTCATGGTGTGCACACAGAGGCGCGAGAAATCGTTGAACGGTTCGGTCATAATTCCTCTCTTCCCGGCGGGGCTACAGGGCGGGCACGTCCACCCAGGCCCGGCGCCGCCAGCTTTCATATCCCAGTTCGGCGAACTGCACGCCCTTGGCCCCTTCCAGGAGGTTCCAGGGGAAGGGTTCATCGGTGTGCAGATGGCGCAGGAAAAGCTCCCACTGCGCCTTGAACGCGTTGTCACAGGGTTCCGTCTCGGGAACGGTCTCCCATCCGTCGAAGAAGTTGATCGGGCTCGGGATGTCGGGGTTCCAGACGGGCCGCGGGGTGTCGGCGCCCTTCTGGACCCGGCATTCGCGCAGTCCCGCCACTGCCGACCCCTTGTCGCCGTCCACCTGCACGGTGAGCAGGTCGTCGCGCCGGACCCGCGTGGTCCAGGAGGAGTTGAACTGGCAGACGATCCCGGGTTTCGTGACGGCGGTCATGTAGGCGGCGTCCTCGGCGTCGGCTTCATAGGGATGGCCGGCCTCGTCCAGGCGGCGCGGGACGTGGGTGGCCCCGAGACAGCAGACCGAGGCCACGGGGCCGAAGAGGTTGTCAATCAGGTAGCGCCAGTGGCAGAGCATGTCGGAGATGATGCCGCCGCCCTCGGCCTTTTTGTAGTTCCACGAGGGGCGCTGGGGCTGGCCGTCCCCGCCGGTGAAGACCCAGTAGCCGAAGTCGGCCTTGACACTGTGCACCTTTCCCAGCGCGCCAGAAGCCATGACCCGGCGGAGTTTGACCAGGCCGGGGAGCCACAGCTTGTCCTGGACCACGCCGTGGCGCACGCCCCCGGCCTCGGCGGCGTGAAACAGCGCCAAGGCCCCGGTGGCGGTGTCCGCGGAGGGTTTCTCGCAATAAATGTGCTTTCCCGCGGCGATGGCGGCGGACACCGCCTCCACACGGCGAAGGGTGGTTTGCGCGTCGAAATAGACAGGGTAGTCCGGGTCGGACAGGCAGGCGTCGAGATCGGTGGACCACGGCAGCCCGCCGTGTTTCTCCGCCAGCGCGCGCAGTTTTTCCTCGTTCCTTCCCACCAGAAGGGGGGCCGGCAGAATCCTGCGCCCGTCGGGCAGTTCCACCCCCCCGGCGGCGCGGATGGCCATGAGGGAGCGTTCGAGATGCTGGTTCATCCCCATGCGCCCGGTGACGCCGTTCATGATCACGCCCGTGCGGACAGTCTCAGACATTGCAGCCTCCTTTGCGGGATGGGTTCGCAGCCCTCAGGCCCCGCCGTTTTCCCGTTCTCGCTTGCGGTTCATGTGCGCCTCGCGCAGGATCCGCCACAGGTGCATCGTCAGAGCGCGGCGGGACTCCCCGGGCACATGGGTGAACTCCAGCCCCGCGCGGAACGAGGGGCCCTGGGCGGACTGGAGGGCCTCCAGCCGGCAGACGCGGGCGTTCACCAGAACGGGACGGCCCTCTTTCAAGTCAATCTTGAGGTCAACCGTGTCGTTGACCGACAGGCGCGCCTGGGTCTGAACCAGGGCGCCCTCCATGCTCAGGTTGTGGACGACCCCGTCAATGAAATGGGGGGAGCCGTTCCGCCGGATCGCGGCGTTCAGGCCCACCGCCACACGCCATCCCCGCCGGTTGAAGTTTCCCCCCGCCCGCGGGTTTCGCCGGAGAACCACCTCGCGGCCCGTGTCCTCCGGAGTGCGCAGCACCTGCATGAAATACAGCAGCGAGCAGCCCGGCGTGGTGCACGCCACCTCGCACACGGTTCCGCGCTCCAGGGCGACGCTGCTGGCCAGATTGACGGAAATCCAATCCGACTGGTAACTGGACACACGCGAGGTGATTTTGCGGCTGCCCAGCCGGAGAATAATGCGCTGTCCCACCCGAAAAATGGATATCACCTGAGGAGTCTTCCCTGCTTGCCGGATGAAAGATGAAAGATATGATTCCCAAATGATAGTACCGCGTGCGGGGCCGGGATGCAAACCGCCGGAGCGCTTCCGGTATAGTAGTCCCCGTGGACGCGGCGTTTCCCCGGCGGAGCGGGCGTCCCGGTGGACGGGCAACCCGGGGACGGAGGCATGGATCCGGTTTCGAGAAGACGCCTTGAGCGCAGGACCGCGATGGCGGTGTTCTGCGCTCTTGCCCTGCTTTCCCTGCTGCTGAATTTGGCGCCCTGGATTGTGCCGGGCGGCGCGGTGGGCGTGCCATGAGGGAAAGCGCGGGGAGGTTGGTCTTGAGACGGGACGGGTTTCGTCTCATGGTGGCGGCCGGGGCCGCGCTCTCCTGGCCGCTGGGGGAGTTTGAGCGGCTGGCGGGACCGGTGCATCTGTCCCATCTGTGGGTCTTTCTGGCCTTCGCCGTGGTGGTGCATGAACAAGTGCGGACACGGCGGATCACGCTGCCGTTTGACCTGGCCGCCTCGGCGGTGGGAGCGCTGGTGGTTGCCCTGTTGCTTGGCACAGGCAGCGTGTGCGGCGGTATTGCGCTGTTTGCGGCGTTTTACGCCGCCGCGTCCTTGGGGCTGTCCTCCGGGCAATCCCGGACCGTGTTGGGGGTTGCGGCGTGGTGTGCCCTGGCGGTCGCGGTTGCCTCCCTGGGGGCACTTTTTCTTCCCGTATTGCCCACAGCCACCTCCCTCGGCGGCGGAGCACGCATGCTGGGACCGGTTTCTCTGTCCGCAGGAGGGCTGGTCCTTTTCGTTGGGCTGGTCATCTTTCTGATTCGACTCCCCGGCGGCGGGGTCTTTAATGGGGTCGTTTCCTGTGCTGCCGCAGCGTTGTTTGTGGTGGTTGGCGCTGTTATTGCGCGGTTATTGTTTTCTGAGGCGGCGCTGTGGCTGCCGCCTTCGGGGTATTTCATGCCCCGGGCCTTGCCGGTGACGGCGGCGGTGTTGTGGGTGGTCTCGCTGTGTGTGGGAAAACTCGTTACCTCGGCACGTCTGGGGGACGACCGCACGCCGGCCCTGCTGGCTGCGGGGGTGTTCCTGGTCGCCGTCGCGGTGCTTGTCCTTCGCGCACCGGTGCCGCCGGGCGCGGCCTTTCTGGGGGGGCTGGCGGTCTCGGCCGGGTATCCCCAGACCGCCGCAACGCGGGCGGACCGGCGTTTTCTGCTGTTTCCGGCGGTTCTGGCAGTGCTGCTGGCGCTGGCGCATGTTTTCTGGCTGGAGCATTTTCCCGGGGACATGCGGCACTACGCGGCGCGCGCCCGCGCATCCATTGAGGCGGGCCATCCCGGGGAGGCGGACCAGGCACTCCTTCTTGTCCTGAGCCGGAAACCCCGGGAGGCGTGCGCCGTGTTCTGGCGGGGGAATGCGGCCCTGGCGGCGGGGCGTCCCGGCGAAGCGGTGGATTTTTGGCAGCAGGCGGCGGCGATGGCGGGGGAACCGGGGGCGCTTCCGGCCCCGACGGCCGCCGAGTGGGAGGAGGCGCAGGCCCGGCTGCGGGACCATGTGGGCACGCTGCCCGAGGCGTCGCGGGGGTGGACGCTGGAGCGGTTTCTGCTGGTCCGGGGGGAGCGGGAGGCGGCGTTGGGCCTCCTGCGGGCGCGTGTGGAGGACGCGCCGGACCAAAGTGGACCGCCTGAACTGTATGCGCGGGTACTGGCATCATTGCTCGGGTTTCCCGGACTGGAGGACGACCTGTCGGAGTGGCGGACGGGGGAGCTCGTTCAGGCGCTTTCCCTGGGGCACCCGTTCGGGGCCGTGGTGACCGCCCCGGCGGGGTTCCCGGCGGCGTGGACTCCCCTGGTGGCGGCGGTGCGGACGACCCGGCGCGGCGCGGCAGTGCAGGTGTGGACGCAAAGCGCCGCCTTCGGGGGGGACCGGCGGGGTGGATGCGGGGCCGACACGGACGCGGCGCTGTGGATGAGCCCGAAGGCGGACGAGGAAGGGGGCTGGTATCTGTCCGCGCCGCCGGTGGGCCGCGTGCTGCTGGAGGGGGAGGGCCGCGTCTTTTTCGAGGATTACAACGCGGGCTGGGGCTGCGACGAGCATGACAGCTGGCAGGTCATCTGCGTCGTGCCTTGACCCTTCCCGGGCGCGGATGGCAGAATAGGCGGACAACCTGAACGGAGAACACCCTGATGACGCCCCATACCCCCTTCCGCCACGACGGCGAATGCTGCGGAGACGCCGAGAAACCCCGGGACAACGGCATCGCCGCCCGGCTGCTGCAATCCCGCATCGTCATGGTGGCGGGGGAGATTGAGCCGGAGACGGCGGAAGGCATTCTCGCGCAGCTGCTGCTGCTGGACACCCTCTCCAACGACCCGATCAAGGTGGTGGTGTCCTCGCCGGGCGGGCATGTGGACTCCGGGTACGCCATCCACGACATGATGCGCTTTGTGAAGTCCCCCGTGCTGGCGCTCGGGGCGGGCTGGGTGGCGAGCATCGCCGTGCCGATCCTGCTGGGCGCGGACAAGGGCAAGCGGTTCAGCCTGCCCAACACGCGCTTCCTGCTTCACCAGCCGAGCGGCGGCGCGGGCGGCCAGGCGGCGGACATCCGGATCGAGGCGCAGGAAATCCTGAAGATCCGCCAGAAGATCAACACGCTGATCGCCGCGGAGACCGGACAGCAGGAGGAGAAGGTCGCCAAGGACAGCGACCGGAACTTCTGGATGAGCGCCGAGGAAGCCCTGGAATACGGGCTGATTTCGGGCATCGTCTCCACCATGGCCGATTTTCAGTGATCCCCGCGCGCGCGGCGCGTTTCGGCGTCGTGCACGGCCCGGTACAGCGCGGCGACCCGCTTCCGGTGCTCTGAAACCGGATCGAGCAGTTCCCCCGCCAGCCCCAGCCGCCGCGCGAGGTTGCCCCGCGCCGCCCCGTCCTCGGGCAGGGCGCTGGCCGCGTCCCCCCGCATCATGCGCACCCGGTTCATGACGCGGCGCAGGAAGTTGTAGGCGTCCGCCAGGGCGTCGCAGGTCTCCGCCTCCTCCAACCCCTTCTCTTTCATCACGCCCAGCGCCCGGAACACGCCCCAGCACCGGACCTCCGGGCAGGCCGCCGCGTGCCGGAGCTGAAGCAGGCGCGTGGTGAACTCCACATCGGACAGGCCGCCCTCATGGCGCTTGAGGTCCAGCGGGGATGCCGCGGCGGCCGCCTTGGCCCGCAGGCTGTCCATCTGTTCCAGTGCGTCGAGCGCGGGCCTTCGCGAGAAAGCGGCGTTCCGGGCTGCATCCTCCAGGCCTTCGCGGAGAGCGGGGTCCCCGGCGACGGCGCGGGCCTTCATGAGGGCGAAGCGCTCCCAGGGGTGGGCCTCCTCGGCGTAATACTGGATGAAGCGGCTGAGGGGGATGGCAATGTTGCCCTTGCCGCCGTCCGGGCGGAGCCGCGCGTCCACGTCATAGAGCACGCCGTGGCGGGTGGGCTCCTTGAGGCGTTTCACCGTGAGCGAGGCGACCTGGGCGAAATACTCCGTTTCCGACATGGAACCCGGCGCGGGGGCGGTCTCCGGGTCGCCATACACGAAGACCAGGTCCAGGTCGCTGCCGTAGCTCATCTCGCGCCCGCCGAACTTGCCCAGGGCGAGGACGGCGAAGGGCGCGGGCGCGGGGCCGCACCGCTCCCCGGTCCTGGTCTCCGCCCCGGAGAGGGCATGGCCGAGGATGACCTCGGCCAGCAGGGTCAGCTCGTCGCCCACCTCCGCCACGGAGACGTCCAACACCAGCTCCCGCAGGGCGGTCTTGAGCATTTCCGCATCGCGCAGCCGGCAGGGCGCCGCCTCGGGGACGGCGGCGGCGAGGAGGGCGCCGAAATCCTCCTCCAGCGATGCGCGGGTGGAGGGCGCGGCGATGGTGCGGGGGCTTCCGACGATCTCCAGGAGTCCGACATCGCGCACGAGGAGGGTGGAGAGGTATTCGCTGTTTGCGGTGAGCACGGCGAGGTAGCGGCAGAGGTCGGGATTGTAGTGGAGCAGCTCATAGAGGGTGCGCGGGGAGCGCATGCGCTCCACGATCTGGGCCAGGCGCATGAGGCCCCGTCCGGGGTCCGGGGTGTGCGCGAAAGCCTCCAGCAGGGCGGGGGCCGCCGCGGCGAAGGCCGCGGCCACGTCCCGGGTGTGGGGCGCGTCCTTCGGGCCGTTTGCCAGCGTCAGCAGTTCCCGTCGCACCTGCTCCGGCTCCGAAAAGCCCATTTCCCGGAGCCGGTCGAGACCGGCGGCGGAATCCGCCCCCCGGTCCAGCAGCTCGGTGATCCAGAGGGTGCCGTCGCCCTTGACGGTGAGGAACTTCTGGAGGACGCGCCGGCTGTCCTCCGTGTGTTCGCGGTAGACCCGCATGAACGCGGCACCGTCCGTGTAGCCGAGCTTGCGGGCGAATTCGTCGAGGTCGTCCGCGCGTTCGGGCAGGGCGTGCACCTGCTGCCCGGCCTCGATCTGGAGGCGGTGCTCCACCCCGCGCAGGAAGGTGTAGTTCCGCGCCATGGCGGCCGCCTCGAGGGGGCTGAAACTCTGGCGCTCGCCGAGGAGGCGGATGGCCTCCAGGGTGTTCCGTGTGCGCAGTTCGGGGAAGCGGCCGCCGTTGAGGAGCTGGAGCATCTGCACGGTGAACTCGATGTCGCGGATGCCGCCGCGGCCCAGTTTCACCTCGCGCTCCGTCTCGCCGCGCCCCGCGGTGCGGGCTTCGGCCTGCTCCTTGACCCGGCGGATGTCCTCGAGCGTGGCGTCGTCGAAATAGCGGGGAAACACGAAGGGGCGCAGTTTGCCCAGCAGGGCCTCGCCCAGCCCCACATCGCCCGCGCAGGGGCGGGCCTTGATGAGGGCCTGCCGTTCCCAGGCGCGCCCGTAGTGCATGTAGTATTCCAGGGCGGGGTCGAAGGGGATGGCCAGGGGGCCGCTCGCGCCGAAGGGGCGCAGGCGCGCGTCCACGCGGAAGACGAAGCCGTCGGCGGTCGTCTCGGAAAGCGCCCTGATGATCAGCTCCGCCAACTTTTTATAATACTCCTCGTTGGTGACGGTGCCCGACGCGCCGCCGGAGGTCACCCCCGGGTCGCTGTAGAGGAAGACAAGGTCTATGTCGGAGCTGAAATTCAGCTCGCGCCCGCCGAGCTTGCCCATGCCCAGCACGGTGAACTCCGCGCGCCGGTCCGTGGGCCCCTCCGCCGTGGTGCGCAGGGGCGCGCCGTGGCGCGGCGCGAGCTGCTCCGAGGCCATGCGAAGCGCCGCCTCCAGCGCGGCGTCGGCGAGGTTCGAGATGTCCTCGCCGATGCTGGAGAAGTGGGGATGGATGAAGACCTCGCGGGCGGCGATGCGGAGCACCTCGCGGCGGGCGGCGCGGCGCAGGGCGGTCATGCGGCGCTCGAAGCTGTCGCAGGGGCCGACGGCGGCCCAGAGGTCCGCAAGAATGGCGTCCGCCGGGCGGGCATTGTCCAGCTCCGCCTCCTGCCAGAGCCACCCGGCATATTCGGGGTTGCGGCAGAGGATGTCCGTGAGCAGGCGGCTTTGGGAAAACAGCGTGACGAGCAGGGCCGCGTAGCGCGGGCTGGAGGCAAGCAGCTCCGCCTGGGTGCGCGGACTGAGGGAGCGCTCCAGAAAGCGGCACAGGCCCAGCGCCGCCTTGAGCGGGTTCGACGCATCGGCCAGCGCGCGGCGGACCGTGTCCAGGGACAGGTTGCCAAAGACCCCGGCAAGGGTGTCCAGCAGCTGCGCGCCCTGCCCCGGGTCGGAAAAGGGGATGGGGGGGGCGGACATGCTCATGCGCCTTTGCTTTCAGCGTGGCGCCAGTGCTGGCAGACCAGCAGCGCCCAGAGGGCGAGGGTGTGGTCGCGTCGGCCGGCGGCGTGGTCGTCGAGCATGCGGCGGACGGCGGCGGGGTTGAAGAGCCCGTCCCGCGCGAGGGCGGCGTCGGAGAAGAGGCGGTCCCGCTCGGTTTGCAGGCGTCCCGTGAGCCATGCGCCGCGCGGGGGCTCGAAGCCGCGCTTGGGGCGGCGCAGCACCGCCGGGGGCAGCTCGGGGGCCAGGGCGCGGCGCAGCAGCACCTTGGTCTCGCGGCCCAGCACCTTCAGTTCCGGCGGCGCGGCGGTCATGAACGCGAGGAGGGAGCGGTCGGCGAAGGGCACGCGCATCTCCAGTCCGTGGGCCATGCTCATGCGGTCGCCGCAGGTCAGCACGTTGTGCGGCAGGAAGAGATGGGCGTCCACATACATGGCCTGCGACAGCGGGTTATCGCGGCCCGACTCGCGGGCGAGGCCGCGCACGGTGTCCCAGGCGTCGCGCCCCGCGAGGGTTCGCTTGAGGTCCTCGGTGTAGAGCGCTTCCTTCATCTCCGGGGTGAAGCGGCTGAGCCAGCGGGCGTAGGCGGCCAGGGGGTCGCGCGGGTCGGCGGAGAGGAACCCGCGCACGCGGCGGGGCCAGGGGCCGCGCGCGGCGTCCTCCGGAATCAGGGCGGCCAACGGCCGCGCGGCGCGCCAGAATCCCGCCGGAACGCCCGCAAGTTTCTGCGCGAGGACCATGCCCCGGTAGCGGGGGTAGCCGCCGAAGCACTCGTCTCCGCCGTCGCCGGAGAGGACCACGGTGACATGCCGCCGCACCAGCCCGCAGACGGCGTGGGTGAGCAGGGCCATGGGGTTGCCGTAGGGCTCGTCGAAATGGCGGAGCAGCGTGCCGAGGAAATCGCCCTCCGCCGGGCCGAGGCGCAACTCGTGGTGGTCGCTGCCGAGGAACGCGGCGGTCTCGCGGGCCTCGGCGGTCTCATCCGCCGGGAGGGACGGATCCTCGTAGCCCACGGTGAAGGTGGCCGGCCGGACGCCGCCTCCGCGCATGAGGGCGACCAGGGCCGCCGAGTCCACGCCGCCGCTGAGGAGCGCGCCCACGGGCACATCGGCGATGAGGTGGCGGTCCACCACTTCCCGCAGCCGCGCGCGCAGCGCCTCCTCCCATTCTCCGGGGGTCTTTGGGGGCGTGTCCGCCGTGTCCGCCAGCCGCCAGTAGCGCCGCATGGAGACCGCGCCGGTTTCCGCGGACCAGACGGCCAGATGGGCCGGCGGGAGCTGGCGGATGCCCCGGTAGAAGGTGCGCGGGGGCACGGTGTGCAGCCAGGTGAGGTAGTCGTCGAGGGATTCGGGGTCCATCTCCAGGTCCACGCCGGGACACAGGAAGAGGGACTTCATCTCGGAGGCGAAGAAGAGTGCGCCTCCAGTCTCGGCGTAGTAGAGCGGCTTGATGCCGACGGCGTCCCGCGCGAGAAACAGGCGGCGCGCCGTCCGGTCCCACAGGGCGAAGGCGAACATGCCCTCCAGCCGGTCCAGGGCCCCCTCGCCCCACTCGGACCAGGCCGCGAGGATGACCTCCGTGTCGCTGCGCGTGTCAAAGACCCGGCCCGCCGCCTCCAGTTCCCGGCGCAGCTCGTGGAAGTTGTAGATTTCGCCGTTGAACACGATGGTCAGCGCGCCGTCGCGGGTGGACATGGGCTGGCGGCCCGCGGCGAGGTCAATGATGCTGAGGCGCCGGTGGCCGAGGGACACGCCGTCGGCGATGTGGGCGCCCTGGTCGTCGGGGCCGCGGTGCGCGAGGGCGTCCGTCATGGCGCGCAGGAGCGCGGCGTCCTCCCGTCCGGCGATGCCCGCGATGCCGCACATGCTAGCGGCCCTCCAGTCGGCGGAAGGCGTCCAGCAGAACCTCTTCTTCCCGCGCCCAGTTGTACTTCTGCTCGACGATGCGGCGTCCGTTCCCGCCGAGGCGGGCCGCCTCCGCCTTGTCCGTGAGCAGGCGGTGGGCGGCGTCCGCGATGGCCGCCGGGTCCGTCACGTCCACGAGGAGGCCGCAGTCCGCCTCCTCCACGATGCGGCGGACCTCCACGGCGAAGGCCGGCGCGATGACGGGCTTTCCCTCGCGCATGTAGTCGAAGAGCTTGTGCGGCATGGCCAGCGTGTGGTTCACCGGCCCCGGCTGGAAGAGGACCAGCCCCGCCGCCGCCGCGGCGATGTGGGCGGGCACGGCCTCATAGGGCACCGTGGGGAGCAGGAGCAGGTTCTCCGCGAGCCCCGACTCCTCCACGGCCCGGCGGTAGGCGGCCTCGTCGCCGTAGACGTACTGCCCCAGCACGACGCACCGGACCTCCGGGATCCGCCGGACCAGCAGCTTCATCGCCTCCAGCAGCTTCCACGACCCGCGCACGTCGCCGAAGACCCCCTGGTGGATCAGGACGGGGCGGCCCGCGAAGCGCTCCGAGAGGGCCGCCGGGATGTCGGCGCACGGGGGCTGGAGATGGTTGGTGTTGATAATCGTGACCCGCGGGGTGGGGAGCCCCTTCCAGGGCGTCTCAAAACTCTCCCGCGTGAGGATAATGAGGTCCGTGTACCGCGCGAAGAGGCGCATGAAGCGGACCGTCAGCCGGGTCATGAACCCCTGCAGGGGCGCGGGGAAGAATTTGGCGAACTCCGTGGGGATGTGCTCGTGCATGTCCAGCACGACCCGGCCTCCGCGCAGGGCCTTCAGCGCCAGCGCGGCCACCCACGACTCCGGCTCCGGGGCGCACCAGGCGTCCGCGCCGAGGCGCATGCCCTCGCGGACCAGGCGGAACACCGCCAGGAATCGCCTTTTTTTCGAGGCTGCGGGGGGCACGAGAACAAAGCGGATCCCGTTAACGTCGGGTTCGCCGGGTTCCGGCAGGGGGGCATGGGTGCCCGGGGCGGGCACGGGCGCGACGGACCAGACCTCGTGGCCCGCGCGGGCGAGGCTGACGCCGATTTTCTGGTAGACCCGCTTGTCGTGGGGCTCGTGCAGCGTGTTTAGGACGACGATCTTCAAGGTGCGTGGTTCCGGGGGATCCGCCTGTCGCGGCACCATCATACCCGGCGCGCCCCCCGCAGACAAACCGGACGGGCCGAAGGGGGAGTCTCCACACAGGGGCAGAGGGGCAGGGCGGAGGGAAGGGAAGAGGGCGCGGCAAGCGGCGTCCCTACTCCAGTCCGGAAATCCGCGCGATATGGTCCTTGCTGCCGTCGTTGGCCCAGGCGTCGAGCTGGTCGGGGGCCTTGAGCTGCTGGCCGCGCATGCGGGGCACGGCGATGTAGCCGCAGCCCTTTCCGGCGGGCACGAGGGCGGTCATGTCGCTCCAGAGCTTCTCGCACTGGGCGACGGGGTACACGTCCTCCTGCCCGTGGCCCCAGCGGCGTTTGACCTCCTTGATGGTGACATAGGTGGGCATGAGGCGTGCCACATCGCGCACGGCGCCGGCGATGCGCTCCTCCGGGCCGTCCAGGTCGGCTCGCGTCAGGCCGAAGAGCGCCAGCAGCGGGTCAATCTGGATCCAGGTGGTCATGCTGTTGTAGAAGCTCAGGCGGAGTTCGTCCTCCTCGCGGGGCTGGGCGAGGCCCTCCAGCAGGCGGACCCTGCCGTTGACCCGGGCGAGGCCGCCGCCCCGGTCGTCCATGCGGCGCGGCACCACCTCGAAGCTGAGGGTGTTGCCGCTTTCGAGGTGGGCGCCGAGGGCCCCGGGGTCGAGGTCCGCGCCGAGGGTGTCAATGTTGTGCAGCATGATCGTCTCAAGCTGCGGACGCTCGCGGAGCAGTCCGGCGAGCACGCCGTTGCGCAGGAGGTTTGCCGCCTCGTACCAGTGGCCCGGCGGGTTGAAGCGCTGGACGGGCACGTTGTCCGTGTAGTCCGTGCCCTCGCCCTTTTCGCGGGCCCAGCCCATGAGCGTGCTCCGAACCGCGTCGCGCACCTTCTGCTTCTGCTCGTCGAGGGTCTCCTGCGGCATGGTCTCCCACAGGAAGACCAGGTCGCGGACCATGGGCACAAAGCGCTGGCCGATGGACCGGCCCGGGGAGAGCACGACGGGGCCGCCGTAGCCGTAGTGGCCGTTCAGCCTCAGGTGCTTTTCAATGGCCCCATGGGTGAGGTAGCTCGTGGAGACGATGTGCGGCGGCGGGGCGCCGAAGAGTTCCGCCGTCCGCCTTGTTTTGGCAACATGGATTTCCAGGAAGCTTCGGTGGCGGCTGCCGAGCTGCACAAAGGGGTTGACCGCCTTGATGACCCCCGCGCCGGTGGTCCACCGGCTGCCCACGCCCGCCGCGAGGCTCATCACGGCGACGCGCCCCTCCCGCAGGGCGGCCTCGCCGGTTTTCCGGCGTCCGGCGTCGCCCGTGAGGCGGAGGACGTCCCCCTCCTCCACATTCTCGATCCGCGTGTCCACGGGCAGGCGGTTGTGCGCCAGGCCGATGCGGCCGTGCTGGAGGTCGGCGCGCATCTGCCCGTGCTGGATCTCGTCGAAGCCGTTCTCCGCCTTGACGCGCGCGGCCTCGGCGTCCCATTCGGCGCGCTCGCTCCCCGCCGCCGCGCCGGAGACGTTGAACAGTCCGGCAACCATGCGGCGCAGGAGGCGCTGCGACTCGCCGGGGACGTCGCCCCGCGCGGTGAAGCGGTCCAGCTCCACGCGGCGCAGGCGGGAGGACTCCTCGGCGCTGCGCCGGATCAGCTCGGGGATCTGGAGTCCGTAGTAGCGCCCGGGAAGGAGGGCCGCGTCGCCCGTCAGAAGCCGCGCGGTCGTGCCGTCGCGGTTGATGTCGAAGGTGTAGACCACGGGGTCCATGGCGAAGGCGAGGGCGTCCTCCAGCTCGGCCTTGGTCTCGCGCATGATCCGCAGGATCCCGTCGCGGAAGGCGGCGCAGCGCTCCGGCGCGACGAACATGGCCATGCCGCCGCCGGACATGCCGCCGAGCATGAGGAAGCCCCAGAAGTCGTCCCCCAGCGCCTCGCCCGCGCGGCGGATGATCGTCTCCGTGAACCGGTTGGTCACCCAGGGGATGATCGTCTTGAGCGGGCCGTTCCAGTTCCGCGTGGTGCATTGCGCGAGCCCGCGGATGTCGCCGCCGCGCAGGGCCGCGCGGATGCCGTCGAAGATCTCCGCCGTGTCCCCGCGCGCGCGCCACTCCGCCTCGCCGCGCAGGAGGTATTTCTCCGTCACCATCTCCAGGATGGGGCCGACGTTCTGCGCCATGCCGCCGTGGATCAGGACCAGCGACGCCGCCATCCGCTCCGCAATCTCCGGGTGCAGGTCGCCCGCGCCGAGGATGCGGTGGCGCGGCAGGAGCCGCCCGCGGCTCACGCCGTATTCGGGGTCGCCCTCCACCGCCTCGGCCCCCTCGATCACCTTGAAGCCCGGCCAGGTGCCGCCGGAGTCCTGCCAGCCGCCGCCGGAGCCGCCCAGCCACTCGCCGAGGATGGCCCGCGACGCCACGAGGCGCCGCTCCTCCTCCGGCAGGCTGCCCTCCAGGCTTCCGGTCTGGCCCGTGGCCCGCATGAGCGCGCTGATGATGGACACCAGCATGTTCGTGGACACGGCCAGCCGCGAGCCCTTGGGGATGTCGTTGACCCGGGTGACCAGCTCGACGCCCATGCCCGGCCCCACCACCCGCTCCATCACCCGCGCCAGGGGCTGGTGCGTGCCCTCCAGTGACGGCGGCACGAGGCCCGACGCGATCACGCCCGCCTTCAGCAGGCTCAGGTAGTCGTTTCCGAAGTTGAACAGGTCGCGCAGCTCCGTGACGTCCTTCGTCGCCTCCAGGTCCACGCTGGTCAGCCGCAGCAGCGGCTCGGGGATCACGCGGACATACGCCGCGATGGGCGGGCGCACGGCGTCGTCGCGCCCGTGGACCCCGAGGTCCACGGAGATGTTCAGCACCCGCGCGCCCTCGGGATAGTCCATCCCCAGGAAGAAGATGTCCGACCACCCGCTGTGGCTCAGGTCCAGCCGCACCGGCGTCGTCTCCATGAGCACGGGGAAAAGTCCCCCGTCGCCGCGCCGCATCAGTTCCGGCCGGATGCGGACCGGGTGGTCGTCGGCGTGGCCCACGCGGAACATCCACTGGTTGCCCCGGCTGGCGCGGACGCTCCGCCGGACCTGGTCGCTCAGGGTCTGGAACGCGAGCTGGTGGTAGGCCTGCGCCAGCGCGCTGGACAGCGCCCCGTTCGGCCCGTCCCGGCGCATCGCCGCCGTGAAGGCGCTCACCGCCTCCTCAAAGCGCCGCGAGAGCAGGGCGTCGAAGCCCTCCGGCGGAATCGCGCCCAACGACGGGAAGGCCGGGGATTCCTGGAGGAAGAAGCGGTGCGCCGCGTGGAGGAAGAGCGCCGCGCGCACGCGCTCGTACAGGTTGTCCGACGCGCGGCGGAAGCGGTCCAGCTCGTCGCACGCCGCCAGCAGGGCCTCCGGGGACAGACCCGCGCACAGCGAGCGGAAAGACCGGTCGCGCAGGGCCGGATCCCGGCTCGTGATCGTCTCGATGAAGGGGTTCGTGCCGCTCATGCCGACGCCGGCCCCCCGGGCCGGTCCGTCTCGGCCAGCAGCTCGATGATCGCGCGGAGCACGCCGTCGCGGTCCGTGCCCGCCGCGCCCAGGGCGATCTGCGCCTGCATCAGCCCGAACTTCGCGCTGATGTCGTATCGGATGCCCGACACCTCCAGCGCCAGGCAGCGCTCGCGGTTGGCGAGCTCCTGGAGCGCCGGGGTCAATTGCAGCTCCGCGTCGCCGCGCGCCGCCAGCCCCTCGCCCAGAATGTCAAAGATGCGGTGCGGCAGCGCGTGCATCCCGAAGAAGCAGAGGTAGTGGGCCGTGCGCAGCCCCGGCGTCTGGAGCTGCAGCTCCGCCTGGCTCACCGACGGCTTCTCCAGGATCCGCTCGACCTGGTAGACCCCGTCCAGGTCCGGCATCCGCCGTCCGCTCACCGTGCCGTAGCGCCCCACATGCCGCTCGTGGGTGGACTGCACCGCCGACACCGCCGCGTCCTCCTGCTCCGCCAGCCGGATCACCTGCTCCGCGCAGCGCCGGTCCCGCAGCGCCGAGATGTAGAGATGGTCGTCCAGCAGCAGCAGGAACGACTCCCTGCCCACAAAATCCCGGGCGCACCACACCGCGTGGCCGTAGCCCAGCGGCTCCTCCTGCACGGCGAAGGACAGCCGGGGGATCAGGTCCTCCAGCCGCGCCGCCTGTTCGCAGGCCCAGCCCGCGCCCCCGCACGCGCCCCGCAGGTTCTCCCGCAGCAGCCGGAGCTGGCGCAGGTACTGCTCCTCGTCCCCCGGCGCGCAGACAATGCACACCTCCTCGATGCCGCTGCGGATCGCCTCCTCCGCGATGATCTGGACCAGCGGCTTCGCCAGCCCGTCGCGGTCCACCAGCGGAAGCATCGCCTTCTGCACCGTGTCCGCCACCGGATACAGCCGCGCCCCGCGCCCCGCCGCCGTGATCACTGCCTTGCGTATCTTCAAAGGCCGACCCTTTCATGATCCGGCCCGGAATCAGGCATTGCCCGGGCCCGGACCAGCCTACCAGCGCCCCCCCGGCCAGTCAATTTTACGCCCGGCCCGGGCCTCTCAAGGAGCGGCCGCCCCGCAGCGCACCTCGAAAACGTGCTCCGTGCCCACATCACTCCGGATGCGCAGGGTGTCGCCCTCCCGCGTGACCTCCGTCCACTCCTGTCCGTCCCGCAGGACCGTTGCCGGACCGGTGATCTTCTCGCACCGCAGTTCCGTCTTCCCCGAAAAGGACGGGTTCCCTTTCAGGACCACGAAACGGAGCACCGGCGCCCGGTATTCGGCGGCGCGCACGTAGATGTTTGGATAGTCCACCCCGGCAAGGGTCGGCGCGGCCAGAATCTCCGTGCGCGGTGTCCGGTAGAGGGTGCGCATGGAGTCGCCGTCGGTGGCCAGGGCCGCCGCGATGAGCCCCGTGGCCGATATGTAGTGTTTCGGGCACACGTTGTAGTAATACGACTCGTTGCGGCCGTCGCCGTCCGTGTCCAGCGGCTTGCCGTAGGTTGCCTCCAGCCAGTTCAGCACCTCCCGCGCCCGGGGCGAGTCCTTCCCCTCCGCCTGCACGCCCGCCAGGGGGAGGAAGCTGTTGGCCACGCTCAGCGACCCGCCGCCGCAGCAGCCGATCACCTTGTTGTTCACGGCGTAGGCCCGGCCCTTTTCCGGGGTGACCCACTTGGCCTTCTTGCAGATGTGTTTCCAGCCCTCCTTGAGAAACCCGGGGTCCGGGAACCAGGGATAGCCCCAGCCGAGGGCCCAGCAGTCCGCGCCGACATCCCCCACCGGATAGAAGACCTCCTTCTTTTGGTCGTAGATGACGTAGAGGAACTCGCGGGTCAGGGGAACCTTGTTGCGGAAATGGACCCGCATCCAGTCAAACCACCGGGGGTTAGCGTCGGCATACCGCGTGCCGTGGAGCAGGTCGAACAGCAGGAAAGAGTTTGCGCTGTGGGAGTTGCAGTCGGCGAAGACCAGCCCCGGCTCGCAGCAGATGCCGCCCGAGGGGCTGGCGAGGCTCTGGTCACGCAGCCCGCGCACGGCCTTTTCCAGGGTGTAGTGCGTCTTCCGGCCGTCCTCGGCAACGAAATCCCACCCCTCTTCGGAGTAGCGCATGTCGCCCGTCATCAGCTCATAGAGGCACATCAGCTGCGTGAGGTGCCCCGTGTACATGACGTTCTCGTAGCGGCAGGGGTCGGGCGGGTCGTCCCCGTAGTCCCAGTAGTGGGTGACATAGCACCAGGTCCGGCGGTCCACCATCCGCTCGCAGAGATCGCCGAGCTGGCGGGCTATCAGGTCGCGGTAGGCGGGCGTCCGCGCCGCCATGGCAACGCACCCGTACCCGCCAAAGGCAAACTGGTACCGGAACGCCGTGACATCCAGCTGCTTGCCGTCGTCATACCAGCCGATCCACGGATCCGCTTTATGGCCCTGCATGTGCGTGAGATGGGAGAACCACCGCTGGATGGCCAGCTCCCGGTCCGAAAGGCCCTCCCCCCATGCGGGCTCGTCGGCGGACGCTGGTCCGGACAGCAGGGAAAGGCCGCACGCCAGACAGAACCACGCAAGACACCGCATACGCATGCCCAAGCCTCCTTGCAGGGCGCCCGCGCACGGGCGTCCCGTCTCTAGAAAACCGCCGAGGCGGGGATAAGGGCGCTTTTCGACGCCCTCCCGCCACCCCCCCCCACTTTAGCAGGTCGCGCGCGGGACATCAACGCGCCGGGGCGCGAGGTTGACGCCCCCGGGCCTGTTCTGTTTCAATGCATGGGCGGCGTGTTTCGGCGGGATGGCCGCGCCGGCGCGTGCCGGGGCTGAACAGGGCGCGGAGGGCAGCGCATGGCGGCGGGCGGGTTGAATCCCTTTGACATGGCGGTTATCGCGGTGTACCTCGCGGGCATTGTGGCGCTGGGGTGCTGGGCGGGGCTGCGCAAACGCAAGGGGGCGGCGGGGGACGGCTATTTTCTGGCGGGGCGCAGCCTGGGGTGGCCGGTGATCGGCATGGCGCTCTTCGCCACCAACATCTCGACCATCCATCTGGTGAGCCTCGCGCAGGAGGGCTACACGAACGGCCTGGCCTACGGGAATTTCGAGTGGATGGCGGGGTTCACGCTGATCCTCCTCGCCCTCTTCTTCGCCCCGTTCTATGTGCGGTCGCGGGTGGCCACACTGCCCGACTTCCTGGAGCGGCGCTACAGCCGCGCCAGCCGCGGCTGGCTTTCCCTCATTTCCATCGTGGCGGCCATCTCATCCACATCGGTTTCTCCATCTACGCGGGGGCGGTGGTGCTTGAGGGGCTGTTTGGCATCAACAAGACGGCCAGCATCATCGCCGTCGCCCTGCTCACGGGGGCGTACACCATTGTCGGCGGCCTGATGGCCGTGGTGGTCACGGAGACAGTGCAGACGGTGATCCTCCTGCTCGGCGCCGTGGCGATGACGGTCAGCGCGTGGAATGCCCTGGGCGGCTGGGGAAACCTGACCGCCGCCGTGGACCCGGTGCAGCTCACCATGCTGCGCCCGGCGGGCGACCCGTCGGGCCTGCCGTGGTATGCCGTGTTTCTGGGCTATCCGGTCATTGGTATCTGGTACTGGTGCACGGACCAGACGATCGTGCAGCGCGTGCTGGGGGCGAAGGACGAGCACAACGCGCGGATGGGCGCGCTGTTTGCCGGATTCATCAAGATTCTGCCCGTGTTCATTTTCGTGCTCCCCGGCCTGATGTGCGCGGCCCTGGTCAGGACGGGGCGGGTGGAGGGCGCGCCGGAGAACTCCGAGCAGGTCTATGCGTTCATGATCGGGGCGCTCATGCCCGCCGGGCTGCGCGGGCTGCTTGCCGCGGCGCTGCTCGCCGCGCTGATGAGCACCGTTTCGGCGGCCCTGAACTCCGCCGCCACGCTTTTCACCCACGACCTGTACCGGCGTTTTCGTCCCGACGCGGACGACCGGCGGCTCGTCCGGGTGGGGCGGATCGTCACGTTTGCGGGCATGGTGCTGGCCGTCCTGTGGTCGCCCTTTCTGGGGCGGTACCCCACGGTCTTTCAGGGGGTGAACGCCGCCATCAGCTACATCGCGCCGCCCATCACGGTCGTGTTCCTGTTCGGCGTGTTCTGGCGGCGGGCCTCGTCGCGGGCGGCCATTGCCACGCTGGTCACGGGCTCCGCCGCCGGATTCGCCGTGTTTCTGCTGGACTGGTTCAGGGAGTTCACGGGCTGGAATGTGCCCTTCATGATGGCGGGGTTCTACCTGGCCGTCCTGTGCTCCGCCGTGATGGTTCCCGTGTCCTGGCTCTTTCCCGATCCGCCCAGCGCGGAGCGGGACGCCCTGGTGTGGTCCAGCCCGCTGGCCGCGTTCCGGGGCGCGACCGGCAGGGGGCTGGCGGACTACCGGGTCGTCGCGGGGCTCCTTTTCGGCATAATGGTCGCGCTGTATGTGGTGTTTGCCTGAGTCGGTTGTCCACACACCGGGAGAACAGGTCATGCGAAAGGCGGCATGGGCGGCGGTGTTCGTCGCGCTGGGGATGCTCGCGGGCTGCCGGCACGCCGGGCTGGGTCCGGACGACGCCGTCCAGCGCTTCGGCAGCGTCATTGGCCTGAAGGCGGAGAAGCTGGACTACTACAAGGAACTGCATGCCAACGCCTGGCCCGGCGTGCTGGACAAGATCCGGGAGTGCAACATTCAGAACTACTCGATCTACCTCCACCGGCTGGACGACGGCAACTACTACCTTTTCAGCTACTTCGAGTACACCGGAGAGGATTTCAAGGGGGACATGGCCCGGATGGCCGCCGATCCCCTCACGCAGAAATGGTGGAAGGAGACCGACCCCTGCCAGTTCGCCGTCAAGCACCGCGCCGAAGGCGAGTGGTGGGCGGACATGGAGGAGGTGTTCCACACCCCGTAAACCCGCCGCGTTCGCGCGCGGCACAGGAGGATGATCCATGGAGATGAACCGCCGCTCGTTTGTGAAGACCGCCGTGGCCGGAACCGCGGCGGGAATGTTCGCCGTGGACGCCCTCGGGGCCAATGAGCGGGTGCGCCTCGGCGTGCTCGGCACGGGCAACCGGGGCGGCCAGCTCATTGACATGATTCTGAAGCACCCGAACGCCGAGATTGTGGCGCTGTGCGATGTCTACCATCCGCATCTGGACAAGGCCCGTGCGCGGCTGGATGGCAGGCCCGACGTGTTCACGGACTACCGGAAGCTGCTGGAGCGGAAGGATATAGACGCGGTCTTTGTGGCGACGCCCGACCATTGGCACGCCCTCCAGTGCGTGGACGCCTGCGAGGCGGGTAAGGATGTCTACGTCGAGAAGCCCCTGTCCGTCACCATCCACGAGGGGCGGCGCATGGTCGAGGCCGCGCGCCGGACGAACCGGGTGGTCCAGGTCGGTGTGCAGCGCCGGTCCAGCCTCATGTATGCCGACCTGGCGCAGAAGGTGAAGGACGGGCTGATCGGCAAGGTGACCGTCGCCCGGACCTACCGCCTGTCCAACATGTGGCCCGCCGGCATGGGGAAGGGACAGGACGCCGACCCGCCCGCGGACCTCAACTGGGACCTGTGGCTCGGGCCCCGGCCCCTGCGCCCCTTCCGCGACACCATCGCCCCCTACAAGTTCCGTTGGTGGGGCGCCTACTCCTCCCAGATCGCCAACTGGGGCATTCACTTCATTGACTCCCTCCGCTGGATGCTCGGCGAGGAGGCCCCCGACGCCGTTGTGTCCCTTGGCGGCCGCTTCGCCGTGGACGACGACCGCGACATCCCGGACACCATGGAGACGACCTTTCAGCTCCCCGGCGGCTGCCTGCTGATCTTCGGCCAGTACGAGGCCAACCAGAACAACCCGCTCAAGCGCGGGCATTTCGAGCTGCGCGGCACCAACGGCACCCTCTACATCGAGGACGGCGGCTACGAGATCGTGCCGGAGAAGGGCGGCCAGTTCCAGGACCCGAAGCCGCGCATGGAGGCCGTCACGCAGAAGAACCCGCTGGACCCCGCCGGGGACTTCACCATCGCCCACATCGGGAACTTCCTCGACTGCATAAAGACCCGCGCGCTGCCCCTCGCCGATGTGGAGGTCGGCCACCGCTCCACCACCTTCTCCCACCTCGGGAACATCGCCCTCGCCACCGAGTCCCTCCTCAAGTGGGACGCGAAGGCGGAGCGGGTCACCAACAACGAGGCGGCCAACGGGCTGCTTCATTACGAATACCGCGAGCCGTGGAAACTGGGGTGAGCGCGCCGGGAGCGGTTCCCTTCACACAATGGGGACACACGATGAGAAACGGCCTGGCTTCAGCGGCATGGATCCTTGCCTGCGCGTTTGCGCTGGCCGCCAACGGCGAGGGGCTGCGCGTTGAGGCGGTCCCCGCCGCCGGAGGGCATGTCTGCAAGGTCACCGACGGGCAGGGGGACGCCTTCCTGCCGGTTGCGGGGGAGGGGCTGCGGGTGCTTCAGCCGGCCGGGGAGACGCTCGTTTCCTTTTCCAGTGTGAAGGAGGACTCCGGCGGCAGTTGGCAGTTCGCAGACGGCAGGATTCCGGGGCTCGTGCTCACCGACGCCTACCGCGCCCTGGGCCCGGAGCTTCTGGAGCGGGTGGTGACCGTGACCGCTGAAAGCGACCAGCGGTATTTCCTGGACCTGGGATGGCGCTGCCCCCGGAAAGGCGTCATGCACTCCTTCACCGGCCCCGAGGAGAAGGCTGCGTCCTACACCCCCGGATGCGGCGGCCCCGAATTCGGCGGCGGGTCCCTCCAGACCTTTCCCTTCCTCGGCCTGCTGTCCGAAGGGCGGCTGTACGGCGTCATCGGCGACACGCCGGGGCTGTGGGAAAACCGGTCCTTCATGGCCTTCGACCCGGCGTCGGGCGCCCTGTCCCTGACCAACGGCGACGGCTCCCCGAAGCGGGTCATCGCCATTCCGACGAACGTGGACGCAACCACGGTCTACCGGGCGCGGTTCGACGGGTGGCAGCACATCGAGGCGGGGGAGACGCAGACCTTCACCACCTGGATTTTCGCGTCCCCCGCGAGGACGCAGTACGACGTCCAGCTGGCGGCCCATCTGGCGCTGGCCAACGCCAGGGGGTTCAGCGGGTCCGCCGTCGAGGCCATCCTGCGCAACACCTCCTACCTGCTGCTGCGCCGCAACCTCCTCCGCCCCGAAAGCGACTACCTGTTCATCTCAGGGGTCGGCTACGGCTGGAAGCAGTGGGTGTCCGACGGGTTCTGGATGAGCCGCGGGCTCGACGACCCGCGCTACGACGCCGAGGCGCAGGCCGCCGTCTTCTACGAGCGCATCCACTACGAGGACAACGCCCAGTACTATCTCATCTGGTCCGCCCTCGTGAAGCGGGCGGGCGGGACGGTGGACATGCGCACCGTGGACCGGGCCTACCAGTTCATCCGCGAACACGAGGTGGACGGTCTCTACCGTCCCCCCCGGCTGACGGCCAACTCCATCATCATGCGCACCTACCACGACCAGCTCCCCTACGAGGACGGGGATGCGCAGTCGTCGAACCAGGGGTTCCACTGCGGCGCGCTGATGGCCGCCCGCGAGCTGGGATACCCCGTGACGGAGGAGGACATCCAGAGGGCCAAGGACGGATACGCCCGGATATTTAACCGGGAGGGCGGCTACATGGCCACCAGCCTGATGCAGCAGGACCATGTCGGGCAGGACGGGTTCTACGGCGCCATGCTCACCTACTGCGTCTTCGGCGAGAAGACGCTCCCCGACGACCTGGTGCGCACCCACCTCGAGACCACCATGCGCATCCAGTCCCCCCACGGGATGCGGGTCATCTCCAATGCCGACGGCAGCCTGCTGGAGGGGCACACGGGCGTCTACACCCACGGCGGGTCGTGGTTCCTCAACGACGCGGCGAACTACCTCGCCGGGCTGATCCACGGCATGGATCCCGCCTGGGTGGACGAAAAGCTCCTCTGGCGCCTGGAGAAGGAGCTCGCCTTCATGCCCGCCTTCCACGAGTCCATCAGCACGGTCCACGGCAAGCCCCACGGCCACCACCTCTACTCCTGGAACTCCGGATTCTGGTGGCTCCGCCGCGAAACGCGCGCACGGATGGGCATGGACGGCCCCGACCCGCTCTACGCCGCCCTCGACGCCAAACTGGGCGTCAACAGGGAAGGGGAGGCCCTGGTCTTCACTCCCGGAAACCGCACCTATCCCTGACTGGCGCCCCCAGGAGGGCCGGCCAAACCGTCCCGGCGTCGGTCCCTGATCGCCGGATAAGATGTCGTGAGAACCGAAGCCGAAGCGAGAACGTGATTGCCGCAGTCGCTCCGCTCCTTCGCAATGACGTGTGTTTTTGCGGTCATTGCGAGGAGGCCGCCCCGGCCGACGCGGCAACCTCTTGTTGGAAAGCCTCAGGTTCTCCGCATGTCACGGGGTGAATGGACACCTTTGCGCCCCGTCGGCGCTTTCACCATGAACCCACAAGACGCACGCCCCTCCAGTGCTTTCACGGCCCGGTGCTTGTCCGGCGATCAGGCGCTTTCTTCTTGCTTTTCGGGTTTCGTTTGTTGAGAATGGTGCTTTCCCCTTTCACTGAAGGAGCCCAACCATGGCAGAGAAACGTCTTCTTTCACGCAGGTCCTTTCTGAAGCGCTCGTCGCTGGCGCTGGCCCCGGCGGTTTTCCCCGCCATCATCCCCGGCTCCGCGCTGGGGCTGAACGGGGCGGTGGCGCCGAGCAACCGCATCGTCATGGCGTCCATCGGCGTGGGCGGCCAGGGGTCGTATGACACCAAGGCCCTCATGAGCATCCCGGACGTGCAGTACGCGGCGGTGTGCGACGTGGACCGCAAGCACTGCGCGGCGGCGCGGGAGATGGTGTCGTCGTTCTACGCGGACAAGAGCCCCGACGGGAAGTTCGACGGCATCCAGGAGCACCACGACTTCCGCGAGGTGATGGCGCGGGATGACATTGACGCCGTCATGATCGCGACGCCGGACTTCTGGCACCCCATCGTCAGCGTGGCGGCGGCCGAGGCGGGCAAGGACATCTACTGCGAGAAGCCGCTGGCGAACTCGATCCCCGAGGGCCGCGCGGTGGTGGACGCGGTGCGGCGGTACCGGCGGGTGTTCCAGACGGGCAGCCACGAGCGCAGCCGCGACAACGCGCGCTACGCCTGCGAGCTGGTGCGCAACGGCCGCATCGGCAAGCTGCACACGATCTCGGTGAACCTGCCGATTGACAACCACGGCCCCATCGGCAACCAGCCGGAGATGCCGGTGCCGGAGGAGCTGGACTACAACTTCTGGCTCGGCCCGGCGCGCGAGGCGCCCTACACGGAGAAGCGCTGCCACTTTTACTTCCGCTACATCATGGACTACAGCGGCGGCGAGATGACGGACCGGGGCGCGCACATCATTGACCTCGGCCAGCTCGGCAACGGCTCCGACGACACGACCCCCGTCACCGTCGAGGGCAAAGGCTGGTTCCCAGAGGACGGCCTGTTCAACACGGCGATGGACTACACCTTTCAGTTCGAGTACGCGAACGGCGTGGTGATGAAGGGCGCGTGCAAGGGTCCGCGCGGCGTCCGCTTCGAGGGCAGCGACGGCTGGGTGTTCATCCATGTCCACGGCGGCAACCTGGAGGCGTCGAACCCGGCGCTGCTCAAGGAGGTCATCGGGCCGGAGGAGCTCCAGCTCGGCCGCAGCAAGGGCCACCATGTGGACTTCATCGAGTGCGTGAAGACCCGCGGCGAGGCGAAGGCCCCCGTGGAGGTCGGCCACCACACGGCGACCATGTGCCACATGGCGAACATCGCCATGAAGGTGGGCCGCAAGCTGCGCTGGGACCCCGTCAAGGAGCAGTTCGACGACGACACGGCGAACCGCATGATGCACCCCTCCATCCGCGCCCCGTGGCGCATCTGACCGCGAAAGCAAAGGGCACTGACATGAAGAAGACCATGAGACTGACGGTTACCGCGGCGCTGCTGGCCGCCGCAGTGTTTGCCGGGGTTGCGTCCGCCGCCCCCTCCCTCGATGAGGCGTTTGACCTGCTGGCCGCCTACCAGTTCGGCCAGGATCGCTCCGCGCTGACCCAGATCAGCGACGCGGTCACGGCGGCCACGCAGGGGACCGCCCCCGGCGGCATCACCCCGGCGGACTTCGAGAAGCGCTTCGCCGCGATGCTGGAGACGGACATCACGCTGGAGGCGCGCCGTTTCATCTCCCGCGAGCTGTCGCGCATCGGCACGGACCTCTCCGTGCCCGCCGTGGCCGCCATGCTGAAGGACCCCGCGCTGCTGCAGCTCGCCGCGACCACGCTGGAGGAGTACCCCTCCGAGGCCGCCGCCCAGGCGCTCGCGGCGGCGCTGAAGGGCGCCACGCCGGAGCACCAGGCGCTGCTTGCCGGGTCGCTCGGCCGACAGGGGAACCCCGCGTCCGTGGACGCGCTGGCCGGGCTGCTGGGCGCCGGCGACATGGCGGTGGTGGACGAGGCGGCGAGCGCTTTGGCGTCGCTGGACGGTGGCGCGGGCTTCGCGCTGGTGGAGGAGGCCTTCGCCAAGGCTGACGCGGAACGCCGCAAGGCGTTCTATCCGGCGTGCGTGAAGGCCGCCATGAGCCAGGTCGCCGCCGGGAACTGCGCCGGTGCGGCGAATCTGCTGGGCATGCTGTATGACGCGGCGTCGCCGGGTTCTGTCCGGGCGGCGGCGCTGAACGGAATGGTGGCCTGCGCGCCCGACAAGGCGCCCGAGTTGCTGGCCCAGGCCATCGCGGACGCGGATCCGGAGATCGCGCGCACGGCCCTCGGGCTGGCGCGGGGCACGGCGGGCAAGGCTGTCACCGGCGCGCTGGTCGCGCTGCTGGACTCGGCCCCCGCGGAGCGCATCCCGGCGGTGCTGGACACCCTGGCCGCGCGCGGCGACGCCGAGGCGGCCCCCGGCGCGGCGAAACTGGCGGCGTCCGAGGACGCGGCGGTCGCCGTGGCGGCCCTGCGCGCGCTGGCGCTCGTCGGCGACGCCTCCAACGCCGGCCTGCTTGTGGACCTGTCGGTGAAGGCCAAGGGCGACGTCCGCGAGACGGCCCGCGAGAGCCTGCGCCTCCTGCGCGACAAGAAGACCGACGACGCGCTGGTGGACATCGCGAAGGCGGCCGGCGACAAGGAGCCGCGCGTCCAGGCGGTGCGCAGTCTCGGCGCGCGCCGCGCGGCGGGCGCGATGGACGCCCTGTTCGCCCTGGCGGAGGACAAGGAGAAGGACGTGGCCGACGAGGCCCTCAAGTCCCTGCGCGGCCTGGCCGGGCCGGACGAACTGCCGCGCCTGCTGGCCCTGCTCGCGAAAACCGGGGACGCCGGGCTCCGCGACTCCGTGTCACGGACCGTGGCCGCCGCGGCCGAGCGCATCCCGCAGGTGGAGAAACGCGCCGAGGCCGTGGCCGCCGCGCTGACATCCGCCAAGCAGGAGGAGGAGCAGGCCGCCCTCGTGACCACCCTCGGCCGCATCGGCACGCCGGAGGCCCTCGCGGTCATCCGGTCGGCCTTCGCGGACGGCCAGGGCGCCGTGCGCGCCGCCGCCCTCGACGCCATGGCCGGATGGGACGGCACCGCGCCGCTCGACGACCTTTTCGCCGCGGCCAAGAGCGCCGACGCCAAGGAGCGCGCCACTGCCTTTGGCGGCCTCCTGCGCCTGCTCAAGTCTGCCTCCGACATGCCCGCCGTGGAGGTCTGCGCGAAGTACCGCGACGCCGCGGCCCTCGCCGCCGACGACACGGAGCGTCTCATCGTGGTGTCCGGCCTGGGCGGCGTGGCCGCGCCCGAGGCGCTGGCGCTGCTCGACGAGCTTTGCGCGAATCCCGCGCTGGCCAACGAGTACGCCCCCTCCATGCTGAAGATCGCCGCCGCCGTGTCCGGCGCGGACCCCGCGGGCGTGCGCGCCCGGCTCCAGGACTTCCTCGGCAAGAGCCCCTCGCCGAAGCAGGCCGAGACGGCCAACGCGATCCTGAAGACCCTGGACGGCTTCGGGGACTACATCACGGCGTGGGAGGTTGCGGGCCCCTATGTGAAGGACATGGCCTCCGCCACCACGATGTTTGAGACCGAGTCCTTCCCGCCGGAGACCGACGCCCCCGGCGTGGCGTGGCGCGCCATGCCCATGGGCCTCGACCCCGCCCAGCCCTGGGTCGCCGACCTCGACAAGTACAGCGAACTCGAGGAGTGCGTCGCCTACCTGCGCACCCGCATCCACGCCGAAAAGGCCGGACAGGCCGTCCTCGAACTCGGCACCAACGACGGCTGCAAGGTCTGGCTCAACGGCAAGCAGATCCACGGCGTCAATGTGGGCCGCGCCCTCACCCCCGGCGAGGACAAGCTGACCCTCGACCTCGCCGCCGGCGCGAACACGCTCCTCGTCGCCGTCTACCAGCAGGCCGGTGGCTGGGGCGCCTGCGGCCGCCTCACGGCCCCGGACGGCACACCCGCGCAGGGCCTCAAGACCGGCCTCCGCGCCGACTGACCCCGCACAGACCAGACAACGCTTTCACCGCGTTCCCGGGCAACCGCCCGGGAACGCGCTTTTTCATTCTCGTCCGTTCCACCAGGAAGAGGAGAGCAACCACCGATGAACAGCGATGAACACCGATGGGAGGAACGGGCCGGGAAGGCAAGTAACAGAACGGGAGGACAACGGTCCCGCCCCCCTGGGACCGCCAAGCTTCCCCTTGGCACTCGGGGAAACATGCCGAGGAGAGGCCCGCGCGCAAAGACTGAAGAGGCCAGGCTGGAGCCTGGCGATCCCAGGGGCGCGTGGTCTGGGGAATGAAGGAAGCTGAAGTCGTGGCGGGCACGAGATGGCTTCGCGACGCTCGCCATGACGCGTTTGTGCAGGGGTATAAAGAAGACCGCCGCTCACCCCGTCATTGCGAGTCGGCCGCCCCGGCCGACGCGGCAATCTCTTGTAGGAAGAGCCGTGGCGAGCACGAGATGGCCGCGCTTCGCTCGCCATGACGGGTTGCGGCAGGCGGTGGCGAGAACGAGATGGCTTCGCTTCGCTCGCCATGACGGGTTGCGGCAGGCGGTGGCGAGAACGAGATGGCCGCGCTTCGCTCGCCATGACGGGTTGCGGCAGGCGGTGGCGAGCACGAGATGGCCGCGCTTCGCTCGCCATGACGGGTTGCGGCAGGTTGTGGCGAGAACGAGATGGCTTCGCTTCGCTCGCCATGACGCGTTTGTGCAGGGGTATAAAGAAGACCGCCGCTCACCGCGTCATTGCGAGTCGGCCGCCCCGGGCCGACGTGGCAATCTCTTGTCGGAAGACCCTCCTGCGCTGTCCCGTCACCCCCGCGAAAGCGGGGGTCCAGGCCTTCGACGCGCGACATCATCTGTCACGCCAGGATGGATTCCCGCGTGCGCGGGAATGACGGCGGGGGGGAGCTGGGGGGATGAAAATACTCAAGCGGGAGGAACGCCTGTGGTCCCGCCCCCCTGGGATCGCCAAGCTCCAGCTTGGCACTCGGGGAAACATGCCGAGGAGAGGCCCGCGCGCAAAGACCGAAGAGGCCAGGCTAGAGCCTGGCGATCCCAGGGGGGCGCGTGGTCTGGGGAATGGAGGAAGCTGAAGTCGTGGCGGGAGCATGACGGCCGGATCGCGTTCCCTCGGCTATCCCGGGAACTCCGGGCATGGCCCGGGGGCGCGGCGGTTTAGTATACTTTCGGCGTTTCCGCAGGCCGCATTTCACAAGGATGACCCGAACATGACGCTGCGCTTTCAGAACACGGAGTCCCGGACGAAGCAGGAGTTCACCCCGCTGGAGCCGGGGAAGGTCTCGCTGTACACCTGCGGGCCGACGATCTACAATTTCGCCCACATCGGCAACTTCCGGGCCTATGTCTTCGAGGACCTGCTGCGGCGCTATCTGGAGTACCGGGGCTACGCCGTGACGCACGTCATGAACCTCACGGACGTGGAGGACAAGCTAATCCGCACGTGCCGTGAGACGGGCGAGCCGCTGAAATCGGTCACGGAGCGCTACGCGGCCGCGTTCTTCGAGGATGTGAAGGCCCTCGGCATTCTCCCGGCCCACCGCTACCCGGCGGCGACGGACCACATCCCCGAGATGGTGGAGATGATCAAGGTTCTCCGCGACAAGGGCCACACCTACGAGGACCGGGGGAGCATCTACTTCAAGCTGGGCACCTTCCCGCGCTACGGCCGCCTGAGCCACATGGACCTCGACCAGCTCCGCACGGGCGCGAGCGGGCGCGTGGACGCGGACGAGTACGAGGCCGAGGAGGCGCGCGACTTCGCCCTGTGGAAGGCCTGGGACGAGAACGACGGGGAGGTCTACTGGGAGACCGAGCTGGGCAAGGGCCGCCCCGGCTGGCACATCGAGTGCTCCGCCATGAGCACCAAGTACCTCGGCCCCCGCCTCGACATCCACTGCGGCGGCGTGGACAACATCTTCCCCCACCACGAGAACGAGATCGCCCAGTCCGAGTGCTGCTCCGGCCAGACCTTTGTCAACTGCTGGCTCCACTGCGCCCACCTCGTCGTCGAGGGGCGCAAGATGTCCAAGTCCCTCGGCAACTTCTTTACCCTGCGCGACCTGCTTGAGAAGGGCCACGACCCCCAGGCCATCCGCTGGGTCCTCATCGCCACGCACTACCGCCAGCCCAACAACTTCTCCTTCGACGCCCTCGACGGCGCGAAGCAGGCGCTCAACCGCCTGCGCGACTTCCGCCTGCGCCTCGGCGAGGCGAAGGGCCCCGGCGACGCCCTTCAGGCCGAGTGTGACGCCTGCCGCGCCGCCTTTGAAGAGGCCATGGACGACGACCTGAACATCTCCGGCGCCCTCGGCGCGGTGTTCAACTTCGTCCGCGACGTCAACAAGGCCCTCGACGACGGCCGCGCCGGCGCCGAAGGCGCGAAGAACGCCCTCGCCCTTCTCGACCGGCTGAACGCCGTCACCAACCTCTTCGCCCCCTTCGGCGAGGAGAGCGCCCCCGCCGACATCCTCGAAAAGGTCATGGCCCGCCAGCAGGCCCGCCGCCAGAAAGACTTCGCCCTCTCCGACCGCCTCCGCGACGAGGTCCTCGCCGCCGGATGGGTCATCGAGGACACGCCGTCCGGGCCGAGGGTGAAGAGGGGGTAGGGTTTAGGGTCGAGGGTTTGGGGTTTAGGGTTTAGGGTGCGGGGAGGCTTTCCCGGCGGGCTCACAGGAACATGGCCTGGTCTTCGTCGCAGACGCTGGTGACCTGGTCGCGCGCGCGGGGGAGGAGGGCGTCGAGCTGGGCGAGCAGCGCGGCTTGGTCGCGCGGGAGGCGCCCGCCGAGGGCGATGAGGTTGGACACGTGGTTCATGCGGAACAGCGTGTCGTCCAGTTCCAGCCCGGCGAGCATGTCGCGGGCCTCGCGCAGGATTTCGCGGTCCGTGAGCGGCTGAAACGACCCCTCGCGGGTCCACGTCATCAGGGCGGTGTGCGGCACGATCATGGCCGTCAGGAAGGAGAGGTATCGGGGCCGCATCCGGTTGACGACGGCGATGGTCCCGGCCACGTGGTCCGCCGTGAGCGCGCGGCCGCCCGCCCCCAGCAGCACGATGGCCGACAGGTCCATGCCCGCCGCGCGCGCCTTCTCCGCCATGCCCGCCATGTCCTCCGGCGTCGCCCCCTTGCGGATGCGCTCGAGCACCGCCGCGCCCCCGCTCTCCAGCCCGAGATAGCACAGGGAAAAGCGCAGCTCCCGGAGCCGCGCCAGCTCCTCCGGCGACAGCCGCAGAATGTCCCGGGCGTTCGTGTATGCGGAAATCCGCTCCAGCGAGGGAAAGCGCCGGACGATGTGCGCGCACAGCGCGGAAAACGTGTCATAGCCCGCGCTCAGGGCGTCGCCGTCGCACACAAACACCCGCCGCGCCCGCGGCCACAGCCGCGCCGATGCGTCCACATCCTCCATCACCTCCTCCAGCGGCCGCACGCGGTGTTTCTTGTCCGCGTACATGGCGCAGAAGGCGCAGCGGTTGTGGCTGCACCCCACGGTCAGCTGGATCAGCACGCTCTCCGCCTCGCTCGGCGGACGGTATATCCGGCCCTCAAAGCGCATGGGGGGACTCCGGTTGGGAAGACTGCTGCCGGGAAACATCCACGACCACGGTGTCGCACAGGACGTCATGCAGGGTGCGGCGCTCGGGGTCCGTGAGGGCCGCGGCGTAGCCCAGGCCGAGGGTCAGACGGCTGAGCCATTCGGCGAGGCTGCGGCACAGGGCACGGCGCCAGCCGACGGGCGCGCCGTCGGGCCGCGTCACGCGCATGCCCAGGAGCAGCTTGCCGGGGGTGCCGCCGAGCCACGCGGTGAAGACGGTGTCGTAGGCGTGGTGGGCCGCCCACCCGCCTACCAGCAGCAGGGGCATAAATTTCGGGTCCTTGACGGCGAGGCCCGCCCCATAGACCAGCGCCGCATGGATCAGGGCGCGCAGGCCGGTGTAGGCCGCCATGTCGGCGAGTTTTGCGCCGACGCGGTTCCCCGGCTCGGCGTAGACCCTTCTCGTGGCGGAGTCGTTCATTTTGCGGCGGCCCCTTCATCGGGGGAAAGCGCGCGCGGGGAGATGCGGAGGTTGCGCATCCAGCCGTGGAAGTAGTCCGACGCGCCGAAGCCGATGCGGAGGGGGATGCCGCCGCCGAGGTCGTAGTCGGCGGCGTCGAAAGGCGCGCTTTCTGCCACCTGCGTCCTGTCCACGTACAGGAACAGGCGTTCGCCCCGGCGGACGGCGTCGAGGCGCCGCCATCCCGTGGGCAGGGCGCGGTCGTCGGTCACGCAGCGTCCTGCCTCCAGGCTGAAGACCCGGCCCGAGGGCAGGGTGCCGCAGAAGAGCCGCCCCTGGTAAAGGGCCATGGACCATGCGCGGCGGTACTTGTTGTCCGAGGCGTCGAGCACCTGGCCCACGGGCGTCCAGGTGTCCGCGCCGTCAAGGCGGTAGACGCGGGCGGAGGGCAGCGTGCCCGTGTAGAGTTTTCCGTTGTAGACCATCATCCCCATCGTCTCCAGCTCGTCCCCGGGCCGGCCGCGCAGCCGCCAGACGCCGCTCCGGTCCAGGCGGTGGACGTGGGCCTCCGGCCACGTGGACAGGTGCAGCTCGCCGCCGTACACGGCGAAGCTGTAGTCCTGCTGGATGGGCGGGGTGATCGTCCCGCCGATATGGGAGAACCCCTTCCCGTCGTAGCGGAAGGGGCCGCCAGGCGCGTCGTAGGACACCATGTGCAGCGCGCCGTTGAACACGCAGGGGTTCAGCACGCGCCGCCCCGGGTTCCCGCAGTAGGTCCAGGTCTCGCCGCCCCCGTACCGGTAGAGGCCGAAGCCCTCCTGCTTCAGCGTGGTCGCGTGGAGCGCGCCCTGGAACACCGCCAGCCCGCCCAGCGTGGCCGCCGTGCCCGTTTCCGGGTTGGACAGTTCGCCGCAGAAGGTCCACGCCGTGCCGCCGTCGTACCGGTAGACCTTGCCGCCCGGCGTGGTGTTCGGCGACGCCGCCATGGCGGACCCGGTGGTGTCGTACCGTGACGTCCCCGCATAGAGCGCGCCGTTGTGCACGGCCAGCGCGGCGACGGCGTTGCTGCCGTCGGGGCTGCCGCAGTCCTCCCAGCGGTCGCCGCCCGCGTACCGCCACACATGCCCGGCCCCGCCCTCGTGGGCCTCGCAGGTCGCCGCGTACAGCGCCCCGTCATGCACCGCGAATCCGAAGACAAACACGGCCTGCCCCGGCCGCCCGCAGTCGGTCCATTCCGGCTCCAGTTGGCCGTTGTCCACGCCGAAATACGCATTGCGGTGGTTTGGCTGGGAGTTCGCCACGCCGGAATACGAGGCGATGCCGAAGTTCAGCCCGCGCCGGGTGTCGGGGTCGAAACACCCCAGAATGTCCCCCGGCGCGTCGTCCAGCGGCTCCTCCACAAAGACCTCCACGGACACCGTGAAATCCCCCGCGCCGAAGGTGGGTGCATGGTCCGCGGGCACCTCCAGAAAGGCGGACACCCCGTCAAACCGCGCGGCGCGCGCCCCGTCCGGCGCCGGGACATCAAAGACCACCCCGTGGTTCACCGTGGGCAGGTCGTTCCCGGAATGGTCACGGGCGTCGTCCACAAGGGGCCAATGCCCCTCCGCGCCCAGCGCCGAAGCGGCGAATACCAGTCCCGCGCAGACACCCCCCAAGATCGTGTGGATGTGCACTCTCATGTCCTCCTCATGCCCTGCTGCGGTTGCGTGAGTTCTTTAAGAGTTTTGGAACCACCGATGAACACCGATGAACTGTGATGGAAGAGAAGAAGAGGCATGGCCCAACCGTGAAACGCCGTTCTTCCTCCTTTTCTTGCTTCCTCATCGGTGTTCATCACTGTTCATCGGTGGTTGCTTTTTTCATTTCCCCTCGGCGGCCCAGGCTTTCATCTGCGCGATGTTCTTCTCCAGGATGCGGACATAGTCCGGGTTTCGCTTCTGGCTTGCGAGGTAGACCGCCATGTCATCGTCGTAGGCCGCCTCCGTTTCCGGGGCTTGCCCCCTGTCGCCGGTGTCGCGGATCCACTGGTCCAGAATGCCGCGCAGTTCCGCGAGGGTTTCCGCGTGGGCGGGGTCGTCCGCGAGGTTGTTCAGTTCCCACGGGTCCGTCGCGCGGTCGTAGAGCTCCTCTTTCGGACGCGGCGCGGCAAACATCCGCTCCGCCGGGTGCCCCGCCAGTTTCCCCTCCGCGTGCAGCTCGCGCAGACGGACAAGAATCGCCTTGCCGTCCTTATAGGCGTTCGGCTGGAGGTGCGGGCGTTCGGGGTAGAAGTTGCGGATGTAGGTGAAGGTGCCCTTGCGCACGCTGCGGAGACGCTCGACCGTCTCGTCGCAGCGGTCGCGGGCGGACACCACAAAGTCGCGCGGGCGGGCCTCCGGCCCGAAGAGCGGCCGTCCCTCCATGCAGTCCGGCACGGGGATGCCCGCGAAGTGCAGGGACGTGGCCGCCAGGTCTATGTGGGCGATGAAGTCCTTCCGGACCTCTCCGGCGGGCACGCGGCCCGGCGCCCACACGATGAACGGGACCCGCGTCCCCTCCTCATACAGGAACTGCTTGCCCCGGGCGTGGCTGATGCCGTGGTCCGTGAGGAAGAAGACCACCGTGTTCTCCGCCAGTCCGTCGGCGCGCAGGCGCGCCATGATCTCGCCCACCTCCCGGTCCACCTCCAGCACGGAGTTCAGGTACTCCGCCCAGTCCTCGCGCATCACCGGGTCGTCGGGGTAGTACGGCGGCAGCGTCACCGCATCCGGCGACACGGGGTTGGGAACCTTTGCGTTCCGCTTCTTGCCGCCGTGGAGCTGGAACTGCATGAAGAAGGGCTGGCCCGGCGCCCGGCCCGTGTAGTCCTTTCCGTCATACAGCGCGCCGGAATAGGTGAAGTTGTAGTCCGTCTTTCCAAGCGCGTCCGCCGCCGGGTTGGCGCCGTTGCAGACGTGGTAGCCGGCCTCGCGGAACAGCTCCGGCACGGGCCGAACGGGCGGGGTCAGGTCGTTTTTGAGCTTCCCTCGAAAGCTCCGGTGGTTGTGCGCGCCGATGGTGGTCTGGTACATGCCCGTGATCAGGGCCGACCGGCTCGGCGAGCACACCGGACAGGTGACGTACGCCGCGTCAAAGACCGTCCCCTCGCGGGCCAGCCGGTCCACGTTCGGGGTGGCGATGGTCTTCTCCCCCTGGTAGCCGAAATGGCACGACATGTCCTCGGCGAGAATCCACACGATGTTCGGGCGGTCCTGCGCCGCCCGCGCGGGCGCGCGGCCCAGCAGCAGGGACAGCGCCCCCGCGCCGCCCGCCTTCAGAAAAGACCGTCTTTTCATGGGGTATCCTTTGTTCGCGGAACGCCGGGCCATTATGACGAAGAACCCGGTGCGCCTCAAGAAGCTTCCGGGCCGCGGGGACACGGGTGAACGGAGGACCCGCAAGCAGAGCTTGCGGGAAGAAAGGCGGCGGCAAGCCACCGCACTCCAAGGCGCTTCGCGCTTTTCAGCACCGGGCTCACGCGTCGGGAACGGCACCATGGTGCGGACACACCCGTCTTCCGGTCGTGCGCGCAACGCGCGCCTTGGAGTGCGGCAGCTTGCTGCCGCCTTTCTTCGCGCAGGCTTGCCCGCGCGTTGCGCGAACGGCGCAGATCACTTCGTCAATGCCTCAATCAGAAATACCGCAATGGACGCGTGCCGCGCCCCGGGCGCGCCGGGATAGAAGAACTCGCAGGGCACCCCCGCCGCGCGGCAGCGCTCCTGGAATTTCACGCCGTAGTTGGACGTGTGGGTGGGGTCTTTCTGATCCTGCCCGGGCGTCGGGGCCTCGCGGTAACGGAGGTACAGCGTCGGATCGTCCGAAGAGACCAGTTCCCAGGGCGAATAGGCGCGGATCCACGGCAGGATCTCTTCGCGGCGGGCCAGAAACTCGGCAAAGCGGGTGTCGCGGGTGGTGAGGTCCCTGGGGTCCATGAACCCGAAGGCATGGCCGCCGTAGCGGCTGTTGGGCGTCCATTCGCGGAGCTGCGCCGGGTCGAGGGAGGTCTGCGCGCGGTCCACGGCGGCGCACCAGAGCCGGGTGGACTCCCGCGCCACGGGGTCCGCGCTGTCCGGGTCCGCGAGGTCGTCGTGCAGGGCGAGGTACAGGCTGGAGCACGCCCCGGCGGAGGTGCCGGTCGCGCCGATCCGCCGCTTGTCAATATTCCACTCGTCCGCGCGGCTCCGCACAAACTGCAGGGCGCGGGCGGCGTCCTCCAGGGGCCACGCCACCGGCGGCGTCACCCCCGCCAGCTGGGCCTGCCAGGTGTAGCGGTAGTTGATGGAGACCACCGATATGCCCGCGGCCAGATAGGCCTCCGGGTCCGGCACCTCTGACTTCTCGCCGTTTACCCAGCCGCCGCCGTGGATGTGCATCACCACGGGCGCGGGCCCCCCGGGGGCGGCCTGGTAGAAGTCCAGCACCTGCCGCCCGTGCGGGCCGTAGGCGACGTTGGCCTGTGTGGGGGCGCGCCGCGGGGACGCCGTCTCAACCGGCGCGCTTCCGGGGCGCCACTGCGGCCACATCGCGGCGCGGCCCGCCGCCAGGTCCGTGACGCGCGTCTCTTTTCCGGTGGTCAGGTCCCGCACAAACAACTGCCGGACCCCGTTCCGCAGGGAGCCGTAGGCCAGCCACCGCCCGTCCGGCGAGGGCGTCGGATGGTAGTGCAGCGTGCCCGCGGGGCGGGTGGTCACCTGTTCCGCCGCCCCCTCCAGCGTGGTCCGGAACAGTTCCACGCTCTCCCCGACCCGGGCCGTGTACCACACCGACCGGCCGTCGGCGGACCACACCGGCGTGTCGCTGCTCCCCTCGTGGAAGTCGGGAACGTCGAGGAAGAGGATCCATCCCTGGTATCCGTTGAGGTCCGCCAGTTTGCGCAGGCCGGTTCCGTCGCCCCGCACCACGTGCGGGTTGCTCTTCCCGTGTTCCCCGCTGGAAAAGAGGATCCATTCCCCGTCGGGCGACCAGCGCGGACCGAAGTTGAAGGGGTTGCCGGTCTCCGCCCGCCGCTTGTCCGTGCCGTCGGCGTTGGCGATGTGGATCTGGTAGTCCTCGTGGTAGCTGATGCGTTTCCCGTCGGGGGACGCGCTGTAGCCGTAGGCAAAGCCGCCGCCCTCGCCGGACACGTCGCGCTTGTTGCGGCCGTCGGCGTCCATGACAAAGGGCTTCGAGACGCCGTCCACGAGGGCGGTGAACCCCATGCGGCCGTCGGGCAGGAAGAACAGCCCGCCGTTGTAGTGGCTGACCCGGTCCACGGCGGTGGCGTTGAACACCGCGCCCGTCTCCAGGTCCACGAGGCAGCAGTCCAGGGACCATTTCCCCGGCTCCATGCGGAAGGTCTTGTGCTCCTCCTCCCAGCGGGCGTTCTCCGGATCCTGCCAGCCCCGGCAGACCACCGCCCGCGTTCCGTCCGGCGACCATCCGGCGAACTGGGTCCAGACATCCGGCCCGTCCGCCAGCTCCCCGCCCACCTCCCGGCGGCCCATTCCGTTTGCGTTCACTGTGAACGCCCGCATGGTGCGCACGTTCGCGTGCCGGCCCCCGGGCAGGTCCGTCCGCAGTTCCGTATACCCGAGCATCGGGGGAAACGCGAAGGCCGCCCCCGAAAGGAGAAGAAACACGGTCAGCGCCGCCGACCCGCCGAGGAGTCCCCGGCGTGTCAGCCCGTCGTGTCCCATCGCATGCTCCTTTCCGCGCGGGGCGCGCTCAGGCATTCTATTTCCCGCCGAGGCAGTTTTCCAGTTCGGCGAAGTCGGCGTCGTTCCGGGCCGGGTCGAAGTTCAGGGCCGCCTCGCAGGCAAGCAGCTCCTGATGCTCCGCCGCCATGCGGCCGCGGAGCTCCTTGTCCGGCGCGGCGACGTAGATTCCCACCAGCGACCGGGTGTCGGTGATCTCCACCCCGCCGTCCTTCGCCGTCCAGGAGACATCGTGGACCCCGTCGGCGTCCATGCGGAACACGTCGGCGGGCGCGCCCAGATACGCGGGCAGCGCGAAGGCGAACACCGCGGCCCGCGGCGGGCCGAACTGGAACACGCGGGCCTTGCGGTCGGCGTCGTAGTCGAGGTCCAGGGCGAAGAGCAGCGCCCCGCGCGGGCAGGCCACGGAGTTGAGGTCCCAGTCCGGCCTGCCGTCCGCCTTTTTTACACGCTCGTGCCGGTAGGCGTCGCCCTCCAGCAGGAAGTCGTCCATCATCCGCATCTCGCGGCCCACGCGCCCCAGTTCGTCCAGCGTGTCGCGCCACTTCACCAGCGTCTTGAGGCTCAGGTTGAACCAGTAGAGCGAGGTGATGCGGGTGGACAGGGCATGGTGCGCCTGGAGGCGCAGCTCCTCGGGCGTGGGCGAGGTGCGCTTGCGGCCGCCGTAGACGCCCCAGCCCTCGTGGGGCCCCTGCGACCAGTACGCGCAGGGCATGGGGCGGCTCATTTCGCGCAGGGACCGGCTCATGTCGCCGATGGTCTCCAGCGGGGAGCCCCAGTAGATTTTGCCGCCCGTCCACCGGTCGTACTTCCACCAGGCGTCCGCCGACGGCGCGGTGACGCGGTAGGCGTCGTAGTGCGTGAAGTCGCCCAGGCCCGCATAGTCGCGCCAGATGCGCTCCTCACTGTTCGTGAGCGTGGTGGCCAGGCGCGTGGACGCGTAGGGATAAAGCTTCTCCCACACCTCCTGCGGCGGAACGGGCCGCCCGCCGCCGTACTGCGGCTCGCCCAGGCACTCCACCCCGTGGATGCGCGGCAGCAGCCCGTCCGTGTCGTACTGCGCGGGATCGAGGCAGTTGAAGTACTTGAGCGGGTACTTCGCGTACAGTTCGGTGTCCGTGTATCCGGGCACCGAGGCCGTGTGCGCCGTGTTCACGTAGAAGCGCTTGAGTGTCTTAAGGAACGCTTCGCTCTTGAGCGCGTCGTTGCTGCCCACCCAGCCGCCGGAGATGTCGAACACCTCCTTGCGGACCCGCAGGTGGCCCCACAGGGAAAACTCGTTTCCGCCCGAGGCCACGGTCACCTCCACCACCGCGTAGGTCAGGGGGAGCGGGCCGGTCTGGGCGGTGAACCCGCCCCGGTCCTTGGATGGAATGCTTTGGTGGCCGTTGAAGGGCGTGATCACCGCCAGCGGCGGCTGCGCCGCCAGCACGCGCGGGTTCTTCGGGTCCAGGGGCAGCCACAGGCGGCACCCGCGCATTTCAAGCGGCGCGGCGGCGTCGTTGGCCAGGTGCACCACCAGTGTGTCGGGGCGGACATCCGCCTCCGGCCCGAGGAAGGTGATCGCGGAAATCCACTGTCTCGGCGCGGCAATTTCAAGATCCCGCGCCAGCCACGGGGCGTCCTCGGGACCCAGCGCCAGCGCGCAGGCGCCGCCGGGGCCGAAGGGCGTCCTGCGGCCGTTGAAGGTCCACACCGTCATGGTGTCAGGCGCGAGGACCAGCGTCCCCACCTGCGGCGCGGCGGGCGTGTCATGCCACGCCCAGTCCTCCGAAGCCAGCAGATCCGCCGGGGCCCTTCCGCCGAACAGCAGTCGCGACGCCGCGTCCACGGTCACCGCCTCCTTCGAGGCGTTGCGCAGGAACAGTTGCACCCGCGCGCCGTCGGCGGGCTCCGGCGCCTTGGTGTAGCGCATCGTGTCCAGCATCAGGTGCGGCGCCACGGCGACGCCGTCCAGCGACAGCGCGCCCGGCGCGGCGAAAGCCGTTCCGGCGGCCAGCAGGGACAATGCAACGGCGCCAATGGGTCGAACGAATGAAAGCACGCCCTTTGTCATGGGGACTCCTTCTCCTCTGTTTCAGAGGGAGGGGGACGCGTGACGGCCACATGTGTGGCCGCCCGCGCACACGTCCGGGTTTCGCCCCGCCGGCATCAGTCGCGCGCCCGCGCGTTCCACAGGAAACACGACAGCACCAGCGAGACCACCGCGGACCCGATCCAAAAGGTCATGGCCGCGCTGAAGTCATGGGTGGTCGCCCCGGTTTCCGACACGGTCATGCCGGCCTGGATCAGCCGCCCGCTCACCTGCTCCTGGAGCGTTGCGCCGATGTAGCTGCAAATGCCCACCACCCCCATGGCCGCGCCGCTGGCCTTCTTGGAGCAGATGTCTATGGCGATCAACCCGCCCAGAAACGCGATGAGGCAGCCGATGCCCATGCCGTAGATGGACGCGCCGACCAGATGCTGGATCTGGTAGTTCTTGAACACGCGGAGCCGGTCGCCGGCGTCCACCACGCGGCAGCCGCCCCAGCCGGAAAACCAGGAGTTCGACCGGAGCACCCATCCCGGGGCTTTTTCATCCCCGGTGACGGAGAACCGGGTGGCATCGTCCGTGGAAACGCCCAGTTCGGCAAGCGCCGCCCGCAGGGCGGGGTCCACGGCCCCCTCCGCATGGAGGTGGGGGCGCATGCCAACCGGAAGGTCGCCAAGGTCGGTCGAGGGGGTGACGGCAAAGAGGGCGAGTCCGCCCACCGTGAAGATGCCGCTGGCGATGGTGACCACGGACCGCCGCGACTTGAAGAAGATGTCGGAAATGAACCCGGAGGCCACCGTGCCGACAGTCTCGAGCACCTTGGCAAGGCTCAACAGGCCGCCGGCGGCCAGGAGCGAGTATTCTTTGGTCTCCTGGAGGTACAGCACCCCCCAGCTGTTCATCCCGTAGCGCGTGATGTACATGGCCAGCGAGGCGAGGCAGACGATCCAGACATAGGGGTTGCGGAAGACCTCCCGCTGCGCCTGCGCCGTGGTCAGCGGCACCGCCGAGGGATCCGACGCGTGGTCGTTCCGGTAGTCCGCCACGTTGGGCAGGCCGCAGGTCTCGGGGCGGTCGGAGAGCGTCTTGTACATGACCAGCGCGGCCACCCCCGCCAGCGCCGCCGCCGCCCAGAACCCGTAGCGCCAGCCCAGCCAGGTGACCACCCCGGCGGTCATGAAGAGGCTCAGCCCCTCGCCGATGCTGTGGGAGGCGCTCCAGAAGCTGTACCACGAGCCGCGCTCGCGGTTGCTGAACCACTGGGACAGCGCCACACCGGAGGGCACCGCGCCCATGGACTGGAACCAGCCGTGCAGCCCCCACAGGAGGAAGAAGAGGGAGTAGTACTTGTTCGCGCCGAAGAGCGCCACCGTCACCGCCACCGCCATGAGCCCCGTCGCCATGAAGCGACGCACGTTTGCGCGGTCCGCGAGAAAGCCGTTAATGAACTTCCCCAGCGCGTAGGTGATCAGCAGGGCCGTGCCGATGTTGCCCATCTGCTGGACGTCCAGAATGCCCTCGTCCAGCATGGACTTCTTGGTGATGGCGAAGGACTGGCGGCACACGTAGAAGACGCTGTACCCCAGGAGAATGGAAAGGAACACGGACCAGCGTTTGATCCCGTAGAGCTGCCGCACCCGGGCCATGTCGCCGATGGGCGGGGCGTCCGGCCCCGTCGCAAACCAGTGCAGCACTCCACGCATCATTTCACCTTTCGTTCCTTGGGCCCCGTCCCGTTCCATCCCAGAAGATACACGGTTTGCGGGAAGGAATTCACCACGGAGGCACGGAGAGCGCGGAGAAGCACGAAAAAAGGGGAGAAACTGAACGGACCCTGGGGAGGGATCTCCGCATTTTGGGGAAAGCCTCCCCATGACTGCAAAAGACCGGGCAGGCGAAGCTCAGAATTCGGCTGGGCACCTTCTTCGTCTTACTAATCCGACTCCCGCCACAGACTGCAAATCCATGCCCGTTCCGGCCCTTTTCCATCATCCTCCAGACTTCCCGCCCCTATTTCATCTTCCGGTCCCGCCTTCTCCGCGCCCTCCGTGACTCCGTGGTAAGCAGCGTCAGAGAACGCGCCGCACAATTCCGTCCCGCAGCAGCGGCACATTGAAGTTGATGAGCAGTCCCACCTTCCATCCGCCAAGGCGGAGATAGGTCAGCAACTGCGCCTCGTGAATGGGTTCCATGGATGACACCGCCTTGATTTCGACGACCACCACCTCCTCGACCAACAGGTCCAGCCGGTACCCGCAGTCGAGGCGCGTCCCCTTGTACTCGACCGGGAGGGGAATCTGGCGCTGATGGGCGACGCCCCGCTCCCGCAGTTCGGCGCACAGGCACTCCTCATAGGCGGACTCCAGCAGGCCGGGCCCAAGCACCCGGTGCACCTCTATCGCCGCGCCGATAACCCGTTCCGTGATCTCCCCATGACAAAGCGGCATTTCAAGAATTCTCCCTCTTCACAGACTCGCTGAACGGTGTTTTCCCGATTCACCACGGAGACACGGAGGACACGGAGAAAGAAATTTTTTCTTTGGGAAAAAGGGCCTTGAGGCTGGCCGCAAAGTGCCTCCTTTCGGCCATCTTCCGTCTCTCTCCCACGTCATGAAAGCCGCGCCAATCCCCTCCGTCCGCTGCTGCAGGCCCTTTCCATTCTCTCTTTTCTTCCTCTTCTCGTTCCCTCTCCCGGACATTCTTTCCCTGGCCCTCTCCGTGCCCTCCGTGGCTCCGTGGTGAGTCTTCCTACCGGAAAGCCGCCGAGCCCGCCTGCGCCTCGAAGATCCGCCCGTCGGGCAGCACCACCTCGCCGGTCACGCCCTCCGGCAGGGTCACCTCCAGTTCAAAGGCCGGGGCCTTCCGCCAGCGCACGGTGATGTCGCCGAGGGGTGTGGGGACGGTCCCCTCCGCATGCTCCAGGTCGCCCGTCCACGGCTGTATCCGCACCCGAGCGAATCCCGGCGCGAGGGGCCGCACCCCGAGGATCATCTCCATGAACCGGTAGGTCGGCGTGGCGCTCCAGGCGTGGCACTCGCTGCGCGGGGCGTCGGGCGTCTCCCACCACGTCGTCGCGCCGAGGTCCAGCATCCCCTTCCAGCGGGCCATGTCCGCGATGATCTTCTCCTGCATGTCCAGCCGCTCCGCGGCCTCGTGCAGGTAGTGGGCGAAGTAGAACGTGGTGCCGCGGAGCGACGGGTCGTCGAACAGTTTCTCCGCGATCCGTTCCCGGCGCGCGTCGTCCGCCACGCCGAACAGCACGGCGAAGGTGTTGACGTGCTGGCTGAAGCTGCGCGTGGCGATCCCGTCGCGGTAGAGCCCAGCCGCCTCGTCCCACGCCTTCTCGTTGACGGCTGCCGCCACCGCCTCCGCCTGTTTACGGAACCGCTCCGCCGTCAGCGGGTCGTCGAGGGCGGTGAAGAGCCGCGCCGCGATGTCCAGCGCCCCTTTGTAGTGGATGGTGCTGAGGGTGCAGTTCTCGCCGTGTGCGTCCGGCACGCCGCTCTTCTCATAGGTCCAGTCGTAGAAGTTCCAGTAGGGCAGGTTCGCCGCGAACCCCTGGTCCGTCAGGTGGCGCTCGTAGAATCGCAGCACCGACGCCACGGTGTGCGCGCACTCGCGCACCAGCGACAGGTCGCCCGTGTGGAGGTAATAGTCGTCCAGCATCTGGATCCAGCAGAGGGAGTAGCCGGGGATCACCTGGAAGACGTGGTTGGGGTAGCGCGACTGCGTCAGGCCCTCGGGCAGCGAGGAGGCCTGAAGCTGCCTTATTGCGTTCGCCAGCAGCCGCGTGTCCCCGGACGCATAGAGCGTGATGAGCCCCTGGATGCGCGTGTCGCCGCCGTACTGGAGCCGCTCGTAGTAGGGGCAGTCCTGGAACGTGTCAAAGGCGCAGAGCCGCTGGGTGTTCCATCCGGTGCGCCAGATCTGGTTGAGCGTCTCGTCGGAGCAGGTGAAGCGCCCGCGCTCGGCAAAGGGATAGCCCGTCCAGCGGCGGGTCAGCCCGTGGACCGTGGCGTCCCCGCCGCGCACCGCCACCCGCACGAAGCGGAAGGTGCGGTGCAGGAAGGGCTCGTACTGCTGGCGGCCGTCGCGCAGGATGCACACGTCCGCGGAGCCCTCGATCCGGCGCTCCTCCAGCCGGTCTCGTCGGCCCTTCGCGCCGTCCAGTTCCGGCGCCTCGGCGTACATGACCTCCACCACCGTCCCCGCCGCGCCCTCGATGTCCAGCGAAACATAGCCGTTCACCAGCTCCCCGGCGTCCAGCACGAGATACCGGATGCCCCCGCCGCCGGGGGACACCCAGGGCAGGGACGGCGCTTCCGCGTCCGGAACGACCTCAAAGGGGAAGGGCGGCTCCTTCGCATTCCCCTTCACCACACCCGACTGCACCGGGACGCAGGCCGCGTCGGCGCGCACCTCCGGCGCGGGGATGCGCCGGGGGTACAGCTTCCAAGGGCTGGACGTGTCGGTCTGCTCGCCCCACTTCTCCGCGTCGCCGATCACCTTGGCGAGGGGCCATGCGCCGTCGTCAAACGAGGGAGCCGCGATTCCTTCGGGGATTTCCCGCGCGTCCACGCGCTCGTACCAGTAGGCCGCCCCGCCCGCGCGGCAGTTCTTCTTCCCCGCCGTGGTGTGGCCCGGACTGACCCACGCGCGCCACGTCCCGTCCGATTTCAGCGCCGGACTGTCGAACAGGAACCCCGGCTTCGCGCTGCACTGGAAATAGGGGATGCGGTTGGTCTCCAGGCCCCAGTACATGACCTCCGCCGCGGCAACGTTCTCCCCGGGTGTCACAAAGCCCGACAGGTCGAGGGTGTCATACACCTGGTGCAGCGGGTCGAAATGCGCCGGTCCCCGCGCCGCCTCCCGCCCGTTCACCCACAGGATGTACTGGCTGTCCGCCGACACCCGCACCCGGGCGAAGTCCGCAGGATCCTTCACCTCAAAGGGTTTCCGCACAAAGAACGCCTCCCCCGCCGCGTCGGAATGCAGCCCCGGCCCCGGTCCGATCCACGACGCCGAAAAGTCCGCCGGCGTTTCCTCCATGGAATAGGGCGCCCACGCGTTCCGCGCCGTCCCGTCCTCCGCAAACCCGCCCATGGCCAGTCCTCCGCACAGCAGCGCCAGCAGGCACGCGTCCGCGTTCCGTTTCGTCACCTTTCCAAACACATCAGGGTCCTCCCGGGGTTCCGCCGGGGCGCGCGGCCGCGCCCTCCCGTTATGTCACCACGCCGCCCAACCGGCATGGCAGGAAAGACCAGTATAATGCAGGCGCCCCGTCTTCTTCCCAAGTTCCCCACGCGTGGCATCCCCGCGCCAAGGAATGGACGTCGCGCAGGTGGTGCATGGGGTGGACAATGGGCGCGCCTGGGAGGGTGTGAACGTCCTTTCGCCTGCGCGCGCCTCTTCCGGTCCGGGCCCCCGCACTCTCTCATTTGCGGGGAGATTCCCCTGGATTGCGTCTGCTGGCACGCGTCTGGCGCTTATGACGCCGGCGAAAGCCCCTATCTGTCCTTCTGCCCGTCCAGTTGCGCCTGGCGCTGCCCCACAATGGCGATAAGGAAGCCGCGCGCCTCCTCCGACCCCAGGACAAAGGGGTCGAAGCGGCCGGAACACCCCGCCTGGGCCATCATTTCCGGAGTCAGGTCGTTCAGGCGCAAAAAGGCCATCGCCCAGCTACCGAACAGGCGCCGGTCCGTGTCGTGGTATTCCAGCAGGGTCACCCGGGTGTGCCGGTCATCGCGGAGGATGTTCGCGTACAGCTCGTTCACCACCTCCACCGGCCCCTCCAGGCACTGGAGGAAGAACTTGGGATCGTAGAAAAGGACGCCGGTAATCCCCTTGGCCAGATTGTTCCGGCGCGACACGGTGAGAATCCTCTGAAGGGACTCCATGTCGCACTCTTCCGTCATCCGGCTCACATAAATCAAACGTGCAAGTGACATTTTCTCGCCTCTCTTTCCGCGCCTGGGTTCCAGTCTCCGCCGCCTGGTGCCACCACGCATGGTAACTTCCCGCGCTGTTTTTTACAAACATCCCCGCCAAAGGCCCCATTCCCCGGGGAATCCCCGCCTCCGGCGGAATGAAGGCGGCGCCCGCCCTGTTTACTAAACCGGCGGTCAACCACACAGGAGGACAGAAACCATGAAAAGAGTGCTGCTTGCAACCGCGCTGATCGGCGCCGCGTTTGTCCCGCTTCAGGGCTGCGTGTGCGCGAACCCGCCCGAAACCGTCGCCGCCGTGGACATCAACCGCTACATGGGCCTCTGGTACGAGATCGCCAAGTACCCGTTCTTCTTCGAGCGAGGACTGGTGGGCGTCACGGCGGAATACAGCCTGAACGAAAATGGGACCGTCAAGGTCGTGAACCGCGGGTTCAAGGAGACCTTTGACGGGGAGCTTTCGGAAATCGAGGGCAAGGCCACCGTGGCGGACAAGGAAACCAACGCCAAACTGACCGTGCAGTTCGGCCCCTTCCCCGTGGGCATTTTCGGGTCCAACTACTGGATCATCATGCTCGGCGACGACTATGAGTACGCCGTGGTCTCCAGCAAATGCCGGGACACGCTGTGGATTCTCAGCCGCACCCCGCAGATGGACGAGGCGGTGTACAACGGCATCGTTGCGGAGCTTGACGCGCGCGGCTTCGACACGTCCAAGCTGGAGCCCATGCCCCAGCAGCCCGCCGCCTGACAAGAAACTTCTGGAGACGGTTTGGGGCCGCCCGCTAAGGGCGGCCCCTTTTATTTGGAGCTTGCAGGGGGGGAGGGATTTCATGGGGGAGGGGACACGGGCTTCCATCCCGCGATTCTTGAGACGGCTCCATGACCTAACACACGGGCTGGAAGCCCGTGCCACCTCCCCTGCATGCCTCCCGGCGTCTCACCCTGAAAACGCCCCGTCCTGTGGGAATGGCCCAGAAAAAAAACGTTCGGGTTTAGGGCAACAGCCGTGACAGCGCGTGGAGGGCCGCGGCGCAGCCGCCGCAAAGCAGCGTGCCCCAACAGACATCCACGACGGCGACGGACAGGGGCCACCCGCGCAGCACGGCCATATTGGTGGCGTCGTAGACGCCGTAGACGAGAAGGCCGAAGAGCGAACCGAACAGCAGCGCGGCGGGCAAACTTTGACCTGCCCGGGGAAGGACGAACACCACCAGCCCCGCCGAAAGCAGTGCCCAAGTCGCAAGAGCCGCCGGAATATTGGTCCTCACCGCACCGTCCACCACGTTCAGCAGCGGACCGATCCGCGCACGGAAAAAGGGGCCCAAGATGAGGGAGATCACCACGGCGTCCACCGCTGTGAGCAACACCCACCCGGCCAGCCACAGCGCTCCGGAACGCATCACAGGGGCACCTGAATTTCGTTGCGGCGCATGTAGAAGGGCGTCCAGGGCGGATCGTACTGCGCCACAAGGGCCGTCCCGGCCGCTTTCACCCCGTCGCGGTCGAGACTCTTGACAAGCTGTGCCCTCTTGCGCTCCACCCGTCTTTCCGTGGCGTACCCGCCGAACTTCAGCACGGCGAAGCGCCGCGCGGGCACCTCACGAAAGGCCATGTTGGGGTTGTTCGGCTTGGGCAGGGTTTCCAGCGTGTACTCCCTGGGCATGACGAAGGCGACGGTGTAGGTGTTTTTCCCCTCCCCCGCCTCCTGGATCACCGGTGCCGTCATGGCGATTTTCTCGGACTTCTCCTGGATCACCGGGGCGGTCATGGCCACCTTCTCGCTTTTGGTGTTGTTGCCGAAGATGTAGTCGGCCACCTGGCGAAAACCGCCGTACAGGGTGTCACGGTAGGCGCCCTCCAACGTCACCTCCGCGCGGATATACGGGGCATACTCGCGAATCTCATAGCCCCGTTTTTTCTCCACAACCGTGTAGGCCGGCTCTTGGATGCCCTTGGTGGACATGTAGCCCACCGCCGTCCATGCGCCCACCAGGGCGACCGCAATCCCGACCGCCAGTCCTGCCATCATTTTCACAAGCCTCCGTTTCATGCATCCCACCTTTCGTTTGCCCTGAAAACACGCCCCCGGCCGGCGCCATTCCGGCGCACTTCCAGAGAGGGCGGACACCGTCCCCGGCCGCAGCCCCGCATTTGCGCCCTGACAGAAAAAAGCGGTATACTTGGGCGTCGTTTTTGTGCCGGGGTAGCTCAGTTGGTCAGAGCGCTGGATTGTGGATCCAGAGGTCCTGGGTTCAACCCCCAGCCCCGGTA
>JAAYBR010000101.1 GCA_012730045.1 Candidatus Hydrogenedentota bacterium
ATCGCTTCGCTCAACCACCGGCTAATGGCCCTCACCCCTCCGGGGTGAAGAGGGAAAGGACACCCGTATCCATGGCTTCATGGACAGAATTCCCGCCCACGGCGGTCAGGGGCTCGCCATGACGCGCTGTGCCGGGGCTGCGGCGGGAACGAGATGGCTTCGCTTCGCTCGCCATGACGCATGTTTCCCCGTCATTGCGAAGGCGCGCAGCGCCTGAAGCAATCTCGTGCCCGCGATGGCCCCGGGTTCTGCGGCATCGTATTCGGCAATTGCGGCTGGAGGGCGTCATTTGGAAAACGTCGGTCGGGTGTGGGACAATCTGGCGGTGACCAGTCGGCGTTTGCCCGGAGGGGTAGCCTAATTGGTAAGGCACCGGTCTTGAAAACCGGCGGTTTCGGCCTTGCGGGTTCGAGTCCCGCCCCCTCCGCCAGATTTTGTTGTTTTGCCAACCGGAGGAGTCTGCCCATGAGCCAGGTGGTTTGCCCGTCCTGCGGCCTGAGCCAGCCCGTGGCCGAGGAAAAAATCGGCCGGGAAGTCTACTGCGAGGAGTGCGGGAAGAAGTTCACCGCCGAGGGGCTGGCGCAGGACGCGGCCGCGGCCGCCGCGCCGGAGTACGTCTGGGAGGGCAGCCCGCTCTGGCGCTACTACTTCTGGCAGACCTTCTTCGGCGTGGTGCTCATCCCGGCACTCGGAATCGGGTTGCTGCTCCTGCTGGGGGTGTGGTTCCGCCGCATCTCCCACAAGTACCAGGTGACCGGATCGCACATCATCGCGCGGATCGGCATCTTCTCCGTGAACACCATCCAGATCGCGGTGAAGGACATCCGCAGCATCGAGATTCGGGCATCCTTCTTCCACCGGCTCCTGGGCGTCCGGGAGATACTCATCTCCACAGCCGGCAATGCGGGCGTGGAACTCACCATGCACGGCATCCCGGACGAGGTCGCCGACACCATCCAGAAGCTCCAGCGGAAGTAGCCGAAAACCCCTCAGCGGTCCTTTCGCCGGAGCGCGCGCGCGGCGAAAAACACCAGAATGCCCAGGGACGCAAGGAGGGACAGGGTCGCAGCCGCCGTGAAGGCCAGGCGCAACCAGTTGGATGGATCGCCCCAGAAGTCTTCCCTTTCGGCCGCCTCTGTCTGTTCATCGCAGGGGAACGGCACTCCCTCCTCCCGGGCCCATTTCGCATAGGCCGCAAACTGGCTCTCGTCCCCCTCCCCCCAAGTTTCAGTATCTCCCTGGTCGCCGATTCTGCCGAACAACTCCTTGGCCAGTTCCCTCTGGCGGAACAGACAGGCGCAGCCGCAGTAGTTGTTCAGGTATCGTCTTGAATCGGGGAATTCCTGGAGCAGTTGCCTGAACCCCGCGTCGAGGCCGACCCACTCCGCCATCTCCCCGCTTCCGGAATACTCACAGTGAAAAATGCCCATCTGTTCCGTCACCAGTTCGGCGTACAGGGTGTCGTTGGCCGACTCCGAGGAGAGCTTTCGCGCCTCGGCAAAAAACGCCACCAGTTCCTCCCCGGACCCGCGCCAACTTGGATGTACATACAGGGCCATTTCAGAGTACAGGGGGAAATAATCGGGGGCCAGCGCCACGCCCTTCATGAAGATTTCGCGCTGTTTCTCCCTGGAATACCCAAGGGCAGTGCCCGTCGCCAGCCACATTTCGTAGAATTCGGGCGCGTTTCCCGCCAGCGGCTCGGCCTCCTCCAGCACCTTCTCCGCGCGGCGGAAGTTCTCTTCAAACCCCTTCCGCCCCTCCGGGGTCACCTCAGCGCCGTACCCTGGACCGCGCAGATCCCAGGCATAGTTCTGGTACACCTGCGCAAGCAGCACCCGGGCTGAAACGGAATCGGGGCGCTCGCTGCACCACTTCCGGACGCAGGCCATGTAGGGATCCTTGTAATGCCACGTCAGGTTCCCGTATCCATTGCGCAGTCCTTCGTAAAACTCGTCAAGCTGCCATTTCCCCTCCGCATCCCGGCACTTCCCCTCGCGGAGTCGGGCAAGGGTGTTTTCCAGATAGTCATGCTCCCCGGCGGCCAGAGCCCAGCCGAGATACGTTTTTTCCGCAGGGGTCTGCCGTGACAGGGGAAGGTCCATCAAGGGTGCCTCCTCGTGGTTCTCCGCAAGGGTGTTCTCCCCGACTGTGGCCTCCGTGCCCTCGTCCTTCACGGCCACGCCCCGGCCGCCGTTTTTCCGGCACATGTTCCCTGCGATGGAAACGGAGGCGCCCTGGGCCGCCAGAATGCCGTGGACCGCGTTCTCTTCGCAGGTGTTCCCGTCCACCTCCGCCGAGGTGAACCAGTCGCGGACAACGATCCCGTTCACCGTGTTCCCGCGGGACGTGTTGTCCCGCACCGCCGCGCGCGCGGCCGCCGCCACGAGAATCCCCGCCCCCTTGTTCCCGGAACAGGCGTTTTCCGCCACCTCGATGTTGGTCCCGATCCCCGCAACGCGGATGCCCGGCCCCGTGTTTTTCTCCACCGTGTTCCCGCGCAGAACCGCCTCCGTCCCGCAGCAGGCCCAGATGCCGGCCCCGGCATTCTCCCTAACCGTGTTTTCCTCGACAAAGACCCCGGCATAATGCTCAACCTGCACTCCGGCCCCCCCGTTCTTCTCCACGCGGTTTCCACGGATCACCGCGTCCCGGGGGCCCGGGCCGAAGAGGTAAATTCCATGGTGCGGGTTTTCGCTGAACGTGTTTTCTGTGAACTCGCCGAAGCCCCCTTGGAAGACTGTGGCGCCGCCCAAGGAATTCCCGCAGACCACATTGCGCGCAAAATGCCCACGCGCGCTCTCGCCGCGCACGACGATGCCGATCTGAACATTGCCCTCTATGCGGCAGTCCTCCACCCGGACGTCTGAGTCTCCATGGACCGCGATTCCACATCCCGCGCCGTTGCGCATCACACAGTGCTGGATATGGACACGCGCGCCCTCGGCCAGAATCAGGTCGGGGTATTTCGCCCTCCCGTTCTCCGGCTCCTTGTCGTTGTGTTCCAGAATCAGGCGTTGCAGTTCCACCATCGCCCCGGATGTGACTTTGACAATTTCCCCGGCGCGCACCGTGTTGCTCAGCACCACCTCCCCAGACTCCGCGCCGGAAAGGGTGATGTCTTTTCCTATGACGAGCGACTCGTGATACACGCCCGGCTGGATGACCACGGCGCTTCCGGGTGCCGCCGCGTCCACGGCCGCCTGGATGGTGGCGTGGTCTCCGGGCACCGCCAGCGTCGCGGAATCGGCTCCCGCAGCCAACGCGGCGCAGAGCACCGCCGTCGCAATCCCTCTTGAGAACATGCCGCCCTCCTTCGCTCCCGGGTGACCCGCAATTCCCGTGTTCCGGCGCCAGCTGTATGGCCGAACACATGGTCCTTGCAGGGGTCTTCCGCGTCAACATGCCCACGGTATCAGAAATCCGGACAGGGTCACAATAGTCGGGCCTGCTCCTTCACGGTCGGCGCATTCCCAGAGCCGACCAAGAGACCCGTCACCTTTGCAGCAACCTGTGCTGCACCTGCGACGCCGATGTATGGCGGCGCCAAGCTGGAGCTTGGCGATCCCAGGGTGCGCTGGATTGGGCGTCTTGCTCACGCCCTGCGCGTTGAATCCCGTGTTGCCGCTCGCCTAGACTGGGCGCGGGCGGGATGCTTGGGGCGTTCCGCAGGTGGATGAACGGCGGTTTTCTTGGACACAGCCCCCCTCACAGAACTGGCACCCGCCCTGTCCGCGCTGGACGGAGCAGTGCGCGCGGCGGCCCCGGGCCGTCCTTCGCCGGGGCGTCTGGTGCGGGTGGAGGTGCCCGCGCCGCCGGTGTGCCCGCTGGAATGGCTGGCGGCGCAGTCCAGCGTGACGCGCTATTACTGGCGCGACCGCGCGGGGCTGTTCGAGAACGCCGGGCTGGGGGAGGCCGATGTGGCCAGTCCGGCGGACGGCCCGGAGACACCTTCCGAACTCTTCGCCCACCTGCGGCGGCATCTTCCTGAGGGGCCCGGCGAGGGCCGGTATTACGGCGGGTTCCGGTTTCAGCCGGGGAACGGCCGCCCGACGCAGTGGCGGGAATTCCTCGGATACCGCTTTGTGGCCCCCCTGCTGGAACTGCACCGAAAACGGGGCCGGACCACGCTGGCGGCCACGCTGCGGGCGGATGACCGGGGCAGCCTGCGCGGGGCGGCGGACGCCGCGCGCGCGGCGCTGGCGGCGGTGGGTCTCATGGAACCGGAGCGGCCCAGCCCCCCGCGCGTCCTTTCGCGGGAGGACCTGCCGGACCGCGCGCACTGGGAAAAGATGGTGGCGCGCGCGCTGGCGGCGTTTGACCGGGGAAAACTGGAGAAGGTGGTGCTGGCGCGGGAGACGCGGTTCACCACGGACCGGGAACTGGATCCCGTCGCGGTGCTGCGGCGGCTGGTGCGGAGCACGCGGCACTCGTTCTGTTTCTGTTTCCACCCGGCGCGGGACCGCGCGTTTCTGGGCGCGTCGCCGGAACGTCTGCTCCGGCGGTCGGGCAGGCTGCTGGAGAGCGAGGCCGTGGCGGGCACCTGCCCGCGCGACGCGGACCCGGAAGCGGACGCTTCATTGGCGGAAGCCCTGCTGGCGAGCGAGAAGGACCGCCGCGAGCAGGGGCTGGTGACGGCGGCGCTGCGCGCCGTGTTTGACCGCCTGTGCGGCGCGGTGGAGGCCGACCCGGAACCCGGCCTGCTGACGCTGCTGCACTGCCGCCACCTGCGCACCCGGATCTCCGGCATGCTGCGGGAGAACGCGGACGACGGCGCGCTGCTGGAAGCGTTCCACCCCACCCCGGCGGTGGGCGGCACGCCCCGCGACCGCGCGCTGGACTGGATCGCGCGGGAGGAGCCCTTTGACCGGGGGCTGTACGCCGCGCCCGTGGGCTGGGTGGCCCGGGACGGTCTGGAGTTCTGCGTGGCCATCCGGTCAGGACTGGTGCGCGGGGACACGCTAACGGTGTATAACGGCGCGGGCGTGGTGCCCGGGTCCGTTCCCGCGGAGGAATGGGCCGAAATCGAGACGAAAATGCGCAATTTCCTGAGGGTGCTCCGGCATGACGGACAAGAACACGGGGCTTGAGAACCTGCGCCGGGCGGACCGGCTGGTGGCGGAACTGGTCGCCGGGGGCGTGCGGCTCTTCTGCGCGTCGCCGGGGGCGCGGTCCGCGCCCCTGGCGGTGGCGGCGGCGCGGCACCCCGGCGCGGAGCTGGTGGTGCATCCCGACGAGCGCGGCGCGGCCTTCTTCGCCCTCGGCTGGGCGAAGGCGGCGGGCTGCCCCGCCGCGCTGGTGTGCACCTCGGGCACGGCGGCGGCGAACTGCCTGCCCGCCGTGGTGGAGGCAGCCATGGCCCGCGTGCCGCTGGTGGTGCTGACGGCGGACCGGCCGCCGGAACTGCTGCGCCGGGGGGCGAACCAGTCCATCCGCCAGCAGAATCTCTTCGGCGACTATCCCCGGATGTCCGTGACGCTGCCCTGCCCCGACGACCCCTCGCCGGAGGCGCACACGGCGGGCGTCGCCGCCCACGCGCTGCACCTCGCCCGGCGGAGCCCCGCAGGGCCGGCGCACCTGAACTGCATGTTCCGCGAGCCGCTGCTGCCGGAGCCGGAGGACACGCCCCCGTGGACGCCGTCCGGGGAGGCCCCGCAGACGAGGTGGCACCGCGCGGAGGAGACAGTGGACGAGGCGACGGAGGCGTGGCTGCTGGAGCACCTGTCCAATGTGCGGCGAGGCGCGCTGGTGGTGGGCGCGCTGGACTCCCCCGCGGAGACGGCCGCCGCCCTGGTTCTGGCGCGGGCGCTGCAGTGGCCCGTGCTCGCGGATGTCACCAGCGGCCTGCGCCTCGGCGCGCACGGCGCGCCCCTGGTTGCGCACTATGACCAGATGCTGCTGTCGGAACGGTTCCAGGAGGCCTTCGCCCCGGAATGCGTCCTGCACCTCGGCGGCCCCCTCGTGTCCAAGCGCCTGCTGGGCCACCTCGCGCGGGTGCGCCCGGAATACATCACCGTCGCCGGACATCCTGAAAACCAGGACCCCGCCTGCCTCGTGCAGCAGCGGCTGGATGTGGATGCCGCGTCCTTCTGCCGCTGGCTGGCGCCCCCCGCCAAGTTCTTCCCGAAGTCCCCCTGGGCGGAGCCGCTGTGCGCGCTGTCCGCCAGGACCGCCGACGGCATTGCCGAATGGCACGCGGAACAGCGTACCCTCACGGAGTCCGGGACCGCGCTGGAACTGTCCCGCGCGTGTCCGGAGGGGCACCTGCTCTTTCTCGGCAACAGCATGCCCGTGCGAGACATGGACATGTACGGCGCGGCGCGCGACGGCGCGGGGCCGCGCGTGCTGGCCAACCGGGGCGCGAGCGGGATTGACGGGTGCGTGGCGTCTGCCCTGGGCGCGTCGCGCGGCGCGGGACTTCCCACGACGGCGCTGCTGGGCGACCTGGCGGCGCTGCACGACCTGAACTCCCTCCTGCTGGCGCGGGAGACAGCCGCGCCCTTCCGCCTGGTCGTGGTCAACAACGACGGCGGCGGCATCTTCTCCTTCCTGCCCGCGTCGCGGCATGAGGACCACTTTGAGAAGTGCTTCGCCGCGCCGCACGGGCTGCGCTTCGGGTATGCCGCCCGCCTGTTCGGCTGGGACCATGAGGCGCCCGGAACACCGGAGACCCTGCGGGACCTTCTCGCCGCCGCCCCGCCTTCTGCGGGTCCGCAACTGGTGGAGCTGCGCACCGACCGCGCGGAGAATGCCGCCGGACATGGCGCGCTTCAGCGGATGCTGGCGGAGCGCGTGGACGCGTCCCTGGCCGAAATGGGCGGCCTGTGAGCGGCTCCGTTCCCGTGCAGGTCTGCGAATTCGGCCCGAAGGACGGTTTGCCCCTGGTGCTATTGCACGGATTCTTGGGCCACGGCGGCAACTGGGAAGAGGCGGCGGCCCTCCTCGCTCCCCACGGGGTGCGGGTGCTCGCCCCGGACCTCCCCGGCCACGGGGGCACGGAGTTCCCTGACGGCCTCGACTGGGCGGGGGCGGTGCGGCTGCTGGATGCGGCCGTGGCGGGGCGGGTGGCTCCGCCCTGGCACCTTGGCGGGTATTCCCTCGGCGGAAGGCTCGCCCTGCAATGGGCGCTTGATTTCCCGGAGCATGTCCTGTCCCTGACCCTTGAATCCTGCTCGCCCGGCATCGCGGACGCGGACGGGCGCGCCGCGCGCCGCGCGGCGGACGCGGCTCTCGCCGCACGGCTGGAACAGGCGGTCTGGGAGGACGGCGCGTGTGAAGCGTTCCTTCGGGAGTGGTACACCCAGCCGCTTTTCGCGTCCCTGGCGGAGAAACCCGTCCTGTTCGAGCGGGTGATCCTGTCGCGGCTCGCGTCCTGGCCCAACGCGCCGGGGGCGGCGCTGCGCGCCTTTGGACGCGGCATTCAGCCGTCCCTGTGGGACGCCCTTTCGCGAACCGCCAGCCCGGCGCTGCTGATCACGGGCGCCCATGACTCCCGCCACGGCGGCATCCTCCGGGAGATGGCGGCGCGTTTGGCCGGCGCCGCGCTGGAAGTCCTGCCGGACTGCGGCCACGCCGCGCATCTGGAGGCCCCGGCCGCCTTTGCGGAGAAAGTGTCGGGTTTCGTTTGCCGTAGGGGAGCCTGATTTCTTATGCTGGACCGGTTCAACAACCTTTCGGAGGAATCTCATCATGTTCGGGCGCTTACGGTGGACGGCGTGGACCAAGTGGACGTTGTGGACAGCGGCAGTGGCGGGAATGCTCCTCCTGCCGGCCATCGCGGGGGCGGAGTCGGTCTCGTCGCCCGACGGGCGGATCACCGTGGAGGTGGGCGTGGAAAAGCAGCTCACCTGGTCGCTGACCGTGGACGGGAAGCAGGTGGTTTCCCCGTCGCCCCTCGCCCTGAAACTGTACAAGGGAAAGACGCTCGGCGCCAAACCGAAGATGCGGGAGGTGGCCACCGCGTCGGTGGACGAGACGATCACGCCGGTGGTCGCGGAGAAGCGGGCGGTCATCCCGAACAAGTACAACGAGCTGCGCGTCGCGTTCGCGGGGGACTACACCCTCGCGGTGCGCGTGTTTGACGACGGCGCGGCGTGGCGCTTTGAGACCGCCCTGGACGGCGACATCGTTGTGGAGGACGAGACGGCCTCCTTCGTGTTCCCGGGGGACTTCACGATGATGCGCACGAAGACCAAGACCGTGCAGACCTCCTTTGAGGCCCCGTACACGACGCAGAAGCTCTCCGAATGGACGGATGACGAGCTGGCTTTCGCGCCGCTGCTGGTGCGCGTGGACGGCGGGCCCGCGCTGGTCCTCACGGAGTCCGACCTGTACTCCTACCCCGGCATGTTCCTGGCGCGGGACAAGCAGGACGCGACGACCCTGCGCGGGCATTTCGCGCCGTATCCGAAGAAGGAGGTCCCCTTCCGCGACCGCTACATCCGCGTGCGGGAGGCGGAGCCGTTCATCGCGAAGACGGCGGGCACCCGCACCTTCCCGTGGCGCGTGGTGGGCGTGGCGCGCCGCGACGCGGAGCTGATCGAGAACGACATGGTCTACCGCCTGAACCGGCCCTGCGCGCTGGCGGACACCTCGTGGATCAAGCCCGGCAAGGTGGCCTGGGACTGGTGGCACGCGAACCAGATGTGGAACGTGGACTTCACGCCGGGCGTGAACACGGCGACCTACAAGCGGTACATAGACTTTGCGGCGGCGAACGGGCTGGAATATGCCATCCTTGACGAGGGCTGGTCGGACACGCGGGACGTGACCAAGCTCAGCCCCGAGGTGGACCTGCTGGAGCTGATCCGCTACGGCAAGGAAAAGAACGTGGGGCTGGTGCTGTGGTGCGTGTGGTGCACCCTGGACCGCCAGCGCGACGCGTTTCTGTCCCAGCTGGAGGAATGGGGCGTCAAGGGCGTGAAGGTGGACTTCATGGACCGCGACGACCAGATCATCGTGGAGTTCTACGAGCGCATGGCGAAGGCCACGGCGGCCCACCACCTGCTGCTGGACTTCCACGGGGCCTTCAAGCCGACGGGCCTGCGACGGGAGTACCCGAACCTCATCACGCGCGAGGGCGTGGCGGGCATGGAGCAGTCCAAGTGGTCCGTCCTGAGCGACCCCGAATACTGCACCGCCATCCCCTTCATCCGCATGTTCGCCGGGCCGATGGACTACACCCCCGGCGCGATGCGCAACGCGCAGAAGGACGTCTTCACGGCGAATTTCGACCTGCCGTCCAGCCTGGGCACGCGGTGCCACCAGCTCGCCATGTACACGGTGTTCGAGAGCCCCCTGCAGATGCTCAGCGACAGCCCCAGCGCCTACGACGAGAACCCCGAAAGCCGGGACTTCATCGCCGCGGTGCCCGTCACGTGGGACGAGACGCGCGCGCTGGACGGCCGGGCGGGCGACTTCGTGGTGGTGGCGCGGCGAAACGGGGAGCGCTGGTGGCTCGGCGCGATGACCGACTGGGACGCCCGCGAGGTCACCGTTCCCCTGTCCTTCCTGGGCGCGGGGGAGTGGAAGGCCGTGCTGTTCGAGGACGGCCCCGAGGCCGCCGTGAAAGGCACCAGCCACACGCGCTCGGAAAGGGCCGTGTCGGCGTCGGACACCCTTACCCTGAAACTCGCGCCCGGCGGCGGATTCGCGGCCCGCTTCGAGCGCCCCTGACACCGGCATGGCGGCGCGGCGCCGGCGTGCCCGCAGGATGAAGGCATGGGAATGGATGACGTCACTGTAAAGGCCGCCCAAACGGACGAGGAACTGCGCCAGGCCAACGAGCTGATGGCCAAGGCGCATTTCGCCGACTATTGGGAGGGGGCGGAGTGGGTGAACACCGTCGGCATGACCTATCCGGGGTTCAAGCGGGAGCACATCCGCATCGCCCTCCACCGGGGGCAGGTGGCCGCCGCGCTGCGGATGACCACCGACACCATCCGCGTGGGCGAGGCGCGCCTGAAAATGGCCGGGTTCGGCTGCGTCACGACGGACAAGGCCTACCGGCGGCGCGGCCTGACCAGCCTGGTCATGGACGACGCCATGCGCCATCTGCGCGCCCACCGTTTCCACACGGCCATGCTGTTCGGCATCCCGGACTTCTACCACCGCTGGGGCTTCGCCACGGCCCTCGCGGAGTATTCCACCACAATCACCCTGCGCGACGCGTCGCCGGAGGCCTCGCCCGCCTGCCGCATCCGGAAGATCAAGCCGGGGGACATCCCCGCCGTGCAGCGGATGCACGCCGCAAACGACGAGGAGACCGCCTGCTCGCTGGTGCGGAGCGCCGCGCACATCAGCAACCAGTGGACGCGCTGGGAGAAAGCGCGCGTCCTGATTGACGAACAGGGCAAGGTCACCGCCTACCTGCGGGGGCGGCCCGACGGAACGGACTACGTCGTGGACGAGGCCGGGGTCGCGGGGTATGACGCGTGCCCGGCGCTCATCCGCGCGGCGGCGCGGCTGGCGCGGGCGGAGTGCGCCGGCCGGGTGAAATTCCTCGCGCCGCCGAGCCATCCGGTGATCCGCCACCTCCTGGCCTTCCGCGCGGACCACGCCATGCGCACCGACCGCAACGCCAACGGCATGCTGGCGGTGGTGGACACGGGGGAGGCGCTGGAGTCGCTCGTGCCGGAGTGGGAGCACCTGCTGGCGGGGGGGACCGGCGGAGACGCGGAGGTCACGCTGGTGGTGGACCGCACCCCCTGGCGCGTCCGCGCGCGCCGGGGCGCGGTGGATGTCTCCGCTGCCTCCGGCCGCTGCAAGGTCTCCCTGAACGGGCGCGAACTGGCCCAGCTGATCGCGGGGTTCCGCCATCCGGAGGAAATCCTGCACGACCGCCTGCCCTTTTCCCGGGGCGGCGGGGCCGCATTCCTGAAAACCCTGTTTCCGAAGCGGGTGCCGTTTGTGTGGGCCGCCGACCGCTTCTGAAGGCGCGCCAAAGGAGTCAAGAAGATGCAATTCGGCCGGGTGCTCTGGAACGGAACCCCCGTGATCGCGGCCCCGCTGGGGGACCGCTGGTTCAATTTCACCGTGGCGGCGGCGCGGGCGCTGCCCAAGGACGGCCTCCCGTTTTCGGACGGAATCCGGGATGTGGGCGACCTCATCCGGTCGGGACGTTTCACGCCGGAGACCTACCGGCGGGTGGCGGACCGCATGGAGGGCCGGGATGCTTTTGAGGACTGCTGGTTTCCCGGCGTGCCCGCGTTCACGCTTCCCTGGCGGCCCGGAAAGGTCATCGCCATCGGAAGAAACTACGCCGCGCACGTGGCGGAGTTCGACAACCAGCTTCCGGAGGAGCCGGTCTTCTTCTCCAAGGCCAACTCGGCCTGCATCGGGCCGGGGGAGCCGGTGCGCTTTGACGCGTCGCTGGGCCGGGTGGACCACGAGGGGGAGCTGGGGGTGGTCATTGGCAGGCGCGCCTGCCGGGTGTCCGAGAAGGACGCGATGGCGCATGTGGCGGGGTACACGCTGGTCAACGACGTGACGGCGCGGGACATGCAGCGTGCCGCCATGGCGGAGGGCAACCCGTGGTTCTGCGCGAAAAGCGTGGACACCTTCTGCCCCCTCGGCCCCGTGGTGGCGATGCCGGAGCTCTTTTCGGAGCCGGTGGAGACGCCGCTGGAGGTGCGGGTGAACGGGGAGACCAGGCAGCAGAGCGACACGGGCCGGCTGATCTTCGGCATTCCCCGCCTGATCGCGGCGGTGTCCCGATTCATCACGCTGGAACCGGGCGACCTGATCTCCACGGGAACCCCGGAGGGGGTGTCCGCCCTGAAGGACGGCGACGAGATGGAGGTGCTGAACCCCGTGCTGGGCGTGCTGGCAAACCCGGTGCGCGTCGCCGCCGACCGCTAAGCCGGCCCGTTATTGCGCGTTGGCCTTGCGGAGCCGGTGGCTGAGGGCGATGATGATGTTCACGAGGATCTGGCAGGAAACCTCCCCGCCGAAGGTGTTCATGATGTCGTCCATCGTCAGGGAGAGCACCGCCACGTCGCTGACGGCCCGGGCGTCCGCCGTGCGCGCCGACTGGGTGACCAGGGCCATTTCCCCGAACATCTCCCCCTGCTCCATCGTGGCCAGGATGCGGTCGCCGTCCACGATGGCCACCGCCCCGCTGAGGATGACGTACATGGTGTCCCCGTGGGAGCCCTTGGCGAAAATGCAGGCGCCCTCGGAGAACTCCTCCGTCCGGCCCTTGGCGAAAACGCGGGCCACGTTCTCCGGGGAAATCCCCCGGAAAAGGTCCATGCGGCGGGCCAGAATGCCGTAGGTGTTGCGCATGCTGTCCATCATGACGTTGGTCATGGTGACCGCCACATCCTCCGGCGTCGTCCGCACCTGCTTCCCGTCGTCTGAAGTCCTCGCGGAATCCGGCGCCGCGAGCAGGTCCTCCACCCCCAGATCCTCGTCGCTCTCAACGGGGGTCATCTCGAAAACGGTCTGCAACAGCGCTTCGTCGGCATCGGAAAGCGTCTGGTGCGCCTTTTCCTGCCCCTTCTGGGAGAAAGACGGGGAGGACGGCGCGGGGGGGAGGGGACCCGTGTAGACCAGGGGCGCCGGGGCGGACGCGGAACGGGAAACACCGGACGAAGGGTACGCGCCGGAGGGGCCCGGGGCGGCGGCGGGCGGGACGGAGACGGAGACGAAGCGCCGGATGACCGTCTCGAAATGGCGGCTGGCGCACAGGATCGGTTTCACCCGCAGTCCCGGGCAGTGCCCGCGGATCGCATCCAGGGCCGCCGCGTCAAGCGGGTTGACCATGGCAATGGTCAGGTTCTTGCCCATCCGGTCTATGGGAAGCACATGGTGCTTCACGCAGACGTCCCGGGGAATCAGCGAAAAGAGAGATTCGTCTATCAGGTAGTCCAGCAGGCTGAGATGGGGAATCTTGCAGTACTTCGCGAGAAAGGTCAGCAGCGCCTCCTCGTCGAGCAGCCCCTCCTCCACCAGAATGTCCCCGATGAACACGCCGGTCTCCGCGACGCGCTGGAGGGCGCGCTGCATGTCCGCCGGGTTCACCTTTCCCTGGGCAAGCAGCGCCTGGGGAAGGGATTCGGCGCCCTCTGACGTGTTCCCGCCCTCCTCAGACGGGGGCGGCTGTGACCGCAGTGGACGGACGGAAGGCTGGGGGCCGGACCCCGCCGGACCGGACACGGCCCCCGCGGGCGGGCGATTCGTTCCCAGAGACGGCGCAGTCCGGTCTTCCTTGTCTTTCCGGCCCCAAAACATTGAACACACCCTTTCGACGTGCCTGCCGGGACACAAATGCCCGCTCCCCTCATCTTATCACTTTTCGCCCTTTCCCCGCCATCGCCGTTTGCATGGCGCCGTGCGCCCCGGTATGATCGCAGGGGAGACTTTTCATGCGGCACCTTCCCCTCCTTCCAACGCTTCTGTTGATGTCTGCAATCACTGCGCATGCGGAAAATCCGCCGTCCCCCCTTTTGAGGGATCTTGCGCTGGAGGGGGGCTTCCACCTGTCCGCCGTCTCGACAGCCGATCCCCCGCTGGAGATCGGAAACGTGCTGGCGGGTGTGCCCGGGGCCGCGCCGCAGTGGCGGCTCGCACAGTGGGGCACCCGCTGGAATCTTCTCCCGGCCCCGGAAACCGTCTCCGCCGACGGCGCACGGACCCGGAGCAACGAGGGGAAGCGGGTGACCGTGCTGCCGGGGGGCCTCGCCGGGGAGGGTGTGGTGCTGGGGGTGAACGGCCCGGCGGAGTACCCGGACGGCCCCAGGAAACACGGCGAGCCCTGGCCGCACCTGCTGGTCGAGCAGAAGATTTCCCGCGATGACCCGCTGACGGCGTATGCCGCCCTGCCCTTCCGCGTCTCCTTCCGCGTGGACCGGTGTGACGGGCCGCCCCCCGGGGAGGCCGACCCCGGCCTCCACACGGCCCACATCACGGCATTCTGGACGGCGCACAACGCGAACAGGGCGTCGGCCGGGCAGGGGGACATGCTGTGGTTTGGCGTGCCCCTGTTCGACGCGAGGCACCCCCTCCCTCCCGGCCACCAGGCCGAGGACGCGGGCCAGCCGCTGGCTTCGCACAAGTTCATTTACACGGTGGAGGGAAGCCGGGTGCAGGAGGGGCCCGTGAAACTGGGGGAATGGCGGACCATTTCCTGCGATATCCTCCCCCTGCTGCGCGAAGCGCTGGAAACCGCCGCGGCCAGGGGCTTCATGAAGGACAGCCGCTTCGGGGACCTGCGGCTCACCTCGTTCAACCTGGGGTGGGAGGTGCCGGGCAGCTACGACTGCGAGATCACGCTGAAGGGGCTTGGCCTCGACGCGGTTCCCGCCGCCCCCTGAGGGAGCGGCAGGGCTATTGCACTAAAACGCGCTTTAGGAGGCGCCTGCGTGCAGCATGAACGTCCCTCGGTCATGTGATTCTGTCTTTGTTGTCCCAACGGGACATCCGCCTATAGCCCAGGTCAGGCCGCCGCCCGGAGGGCCAGGCCTGCCCTGGGGAGGAGGCTCCCCGGAGACATGCCCTGAAGGGGCATCCGAAATTTGCGCGCCGGGAAGAAGACAAGGCAGGCGGGACGCCTGCGGTACGGAACTGCCCCGCAGGTCTTCTTCGTACCGCTGGCGTCCCGCCGGCCTTGTCTTTGGGTGCCCGTCCCCGTTTCGGCTGCCC
>JAAYBR010000102.1 GCA_012730045.1 Candidatus Hydrogenedentota bacterium
CGGACCCCGTGCCGTGGATGCGCAGTTCGCCGTCAATGATCCAGCGGTCGTCCCCCTCCAGCCAGTAGGGCAGCCCCTCGGGCCCCTCGGTGGAGAGGAAGGTCCCCACGACATGCCCGCTGCCCGCCGTCTTCAGCAGGGGGTGGAACACGCCCGGCTTGGTGGGCAGGCTCTCGGTGTACTGCGCCATGAGCGTGCCGTAGTCCGCGGGCGCGCCCGCCAGCGGCGACCGATACACCGTCAGTTTCCCGTCGTCCGGCAGAATCCCCGTGAGCCGGAGGACGCACTCGCGCGCGCACACAAAGGGAACGCGGTTGTACCACACCCCGCCCTCCGCGCCGGACAGCAGGGAGGAATAGGCGGGCGCGCCGGGGAGCTGCCCGAAGAAGAAGGACAGCGGCAGGCGCAGGGCCGCGCCCGTGGCGGCGATCTCGATCTCCGTGCGCGCGATGAACGCGGGGTCCACGCCCTCCAGCGTCATCCCGTGGATGAGCGCCGGGGCGTCCACGGTCAGCGTGTGGGAGAAGGGCTCCGCCTGGCTCCCGGCGGGCTTGTGGGACAGGGGAATCTCCACGGCCTCGCCCGCCGCGCGCAGCGTGCCGAGGGGATCCTTCCACCGCGCCACGGCGCGGCCCAGCAGTTCCCGCTCCTCCGGCGTCATCTCCATCTGGAAGGTCTTCACCCCCTCGTCCGAGGGAAAGGTGGCGTAGTTGAGCTGGAAGAACTTCACCCCGAGCCCGTCCACCACCACCTTGCAGGATTTCCGGTAGGGGATGGGGATGTAGGAGTAGAATCCGCCGATGCCCTTCCCGGCGAGGGGGTTCGGGAACCGCTCCAGCGAGTTGTCGAAGAGGCTCTCCATCGGCACGTCCAGCGCGGGCACGGCCTCCCCGTCGAGATAAATCCGGATGTGCTCCCCCTTGCGCTCCAGCAGCCCGTCGGCCTCGCCGCCGGCGTGCGTTGTCCAGAGGCGGCAGATGCAGCCCGGCCCCTCCATCTCCGCGATCACGCTGTTTCCGTCCTCCTCGCGCAGCTTGGAGTACTGGCCCGAGAAGCCGTCGTTGTTCCCCCCCGTCCGGTCATAGCTCGAGAACGACGCCATCCGCACGCCCGGCCGTGGCACCGGCAGCAGCGTGTCGTCGCACAGCTCCCCCAGACTGCCCGTGGGCTGCCAGGCCCACGCGCCCGCCGACGCGAGCAGGAGGAACAACGAAAGGAAAAGGGTCGGGGAACTCTTTCGCATGGCCGGTCTCCCATGGGTGCGCGGGGTCCGCGCCGCGCGTCCCCGGAACATCTTAGACCAACAGAAGCCGCGAAACAACCGGCGGACCCGGGGTGGTTCCGGCAAGAGGGCATCCCGCCGGCCGGAGGTCGGTGAAAACGAGATGGCTTCGCTTCGCTGCTAATGAAGTGGACGTATTCTTCCGCGCTCCAAGCCGCCGGTTTTTCTCTGCCAAACGTGGAAATGGCCGAAAGCGAAAGTCTTGGGCATCCCGGAGGGATGCAGGACATTAG
>JAAYBR010000103.1 GCA_012730045.1 Candidatus Hydrogenedentota bacterium
CGGCGAAGAAGAGTCCGCTGCTGTGGGTGGGCACGTGGGACGGAACGCCCATCGGTATGGCGGGATGCTTTCCCGGGGGGCTGCTGGGGGGAGTGGGATATCCATGGCAGCTGGCCACGGAGGAGATAGAACGGGCGGCGCTGCCCTACCTGCGGACGGTGAGGGACTACTTGAAAACGGTGAAATCGAGCTACAGCCTGCTGGTGAACTGGGTGGACGCCCGGAACGAGACATCGGTGAAGTGGATGAAATGGCTCGGTTTCAATATAGAGGATCCGGCGCCCTACGGCATCGACGGGCTGCCGTTCCATTACGCCTGGATGAGAGGTGAAAAAAATGAGTCTAGCGGCAACCCTTAGCGTGCTGCAGGCCGCCGCGGGCGTCATGACGGCCATCGGGACCTACCAGGCCGGTCAGGCCCAGGCCGCCCAGTACGAAGCCCAGGCCGCCCAGGCGGAACGGCGCGCCCACGAGGAAGTGACGGCCGCCGGGCAGGAGGAGGCCCGGCTGAAGCGGAAGATGGCCGTGATCAAGGGGGAACAGCGGGCGGGGTACGGGGCCTCCGGCTTCGCCCCGGGCACGGGAACGCCCCTGGCGTCCGTCCTGGACACGGAGGGGGAGGGCATGAAGGACGTGGCCACCCTCCGGTACAACGCCCAGGTGCGCCGGGCGGACCTGCTGGACGAGGCGAACAACGCCCGTTCGGCCGCAAAATCGGCGAAGAGCGCCGCCACCTTCAGCGCCGTCACGTCCCTGCTGGGGACGGGGGCCTCGGTGGCGAGCAGCTGGTACAAGATGGGGTACAACCCCTTCAAGGGCGGCACGGCGTCGGGGTGGAACGTGGGCGGATCGGCGGCGGCAGGGTCTCCCCTGACGTACAACGCCACCGGCTACCGGCACCTGTTCCGCAGGGGGCGCTGACATGAGGGTCCCGGTGTACGAGCGGGGGCTCTCCCCGGAGGTGTCCCGGCCCGTGGCGCTGCCCGAGGGGGCGGCCGGCGGGTTCGAGGCGAAGGCGATGCAGCAGGCCGGGCGCATGCTCGGCGACGTGGCCGACGAGGGCGTCAGGATCGCCCTTGACATGCGGCAGAAGGCCGACGACGCGGCCGTACTCGAGGCGGCGAACTCGTGGGACGAGCTGACCACGAAGTACCTGAACGACCCGGACACAGGGCTTTTCAACCGAAAGGGCAAGGGCGCCAAGGGCATGTCCGGCGAGGCGACGGAGTGGTTCGGAAAGCTCGAATCCGATCTCATGAAGGGGCTGGAAAACGAGAACCAGAGGAGCCTCTTCTCGAAATACATCCTCCGGAACCGGAGCAGCAAGGTGGATTCCATCGCCCGGCATGAGCGGGCGGAGTTCCAGAACTACCGGGTGGAGGTGACGAACCAGGCGGTGACGAACGCCGTGAACACCATCGCGGCAAACTACGCCGACGACGGCATATTCGAGGCGCAGCTGGACACTGCGGAGAACGCCCTGCTGACCCTCCTGGCGGACCAGGGGGAGGAAGTGGTCACGGCCAAGGTGAAGGCGCTGCACTCGGCAG
>JAAYBR010000104.1 GCA_012730045.1 Candidatus Hydrogenedentota bacterium
AGGGCAATCGCACTAAAATGTCCCTCGAGAAACGCCTGCGAGCGGCATGGACGTCCCTTGGTTATGTGATTCTGTCTTTGTTGTCCCAACGGGACATCCGCCTATAGCCCAGGCCAGGCCGCCGCCCAAAGGGCCAGGCCTGCCCTGGGTTGCGCGCCCCAAAACACTTCTTGCCCCAAAGGGGCATCCGAAATTTGCGCGCCGGGAAGAAGACAAGGCAGGCGGGACGCCTGCGGTACGGAACCGCCCCGCAGGTCTTCTTCGTACCGCAGGCGTCCCGCCTGCCTTGTCTTTGGGCACTCGCCGTAATTTCGGCTGCCCCGTTGGGGCATGATTCTTTCTGTCCGGGCAACCCAGGGCAGGCCTGGCCCTTCGGGCGGCGGCCTGGCCTGGGCTATATTCGGAAACGCTTTCAGCGTTGAAGGGGTTGGGCGGCGGGAAATTACCAGACTCCATCCAGAAAGTACCCACGGATTTTTGTGCGATTGCCCTGCAGATTTGATGTTTTGAATGCGGAAGACTATCATAATCCAAGCTAAACGCCCTTTCTGCGGACATCTGCGGGGAGCCGGGAAACGTGAAGGAAGGAGAGACAGCATGACGCGAGCATCCTTGTTGACGGGTTTGTTGACGCTGGAAATGGCATGCCTTGGGCTGTCCCACGGGTGTGCAGGCGGAGACATGGGCGCATCCAAAAAGGTGCTCGAAAAAGTCTCCCTGTCAAAATACGCGGCAGCCAACGGCAGCCTCGATTTTGACATTGTAGACGGGAAGTTGAAAGAGGGGCGCGCGGTTTACCTCTTGAATTGGGACCTGGCCTATTGGGTGCAGGGGGAAACTGTGCATGCCGTGAATGACAGGGCGCGGGAATTGTCGCCGGACCTGCCCCCGGCGCCGGACGGCATCACCTATGAAGCCGTGTATGATGCGTCCTGCGATGGTGATCATGTCAGATTGGGGCAGCGGGCCGCGCAGATTTCCTTTGAAGGGGGGGAACTGTCGGAGAAGGAGGCCGGAGAACTGAAACATGCGCTGGAAGCGCGTCCGGATGACCTATGGGCGAGGACGATGCTGCTTGGCTACCACGCCAAAAAGAAATATAACTCGGATGATGCCCGCAGGGAGTATGAGCGGCATGTGCTCTGGCTGGCAAGGAACGCGCCCGCCTCGCCCGTCATGGGATCACCCGTGGTGGAGCTTAACCCGGTGCTTAACCCCGAAGCCTACGCCGAGGCTGCGGCCCTGATGCGGGGGCATGTCGAAAACGAGCCGCGCAACCTGTTCCTGCTTGCCAACGCCGCCAACTTCTTCCTGATATGTGAAAATGAAGTTGCAGAGGAAATCCTGAAAAAATGCATCGCGATTGAGCCCGACAACCCGCGTTGGCACCAGGAATTGGGTTTTCTGTATTCCCTTTCCGTAGTGGCGGGTGAAGGTTCCGGTGTTGCCGACGATCCGGATGCGGAGAACGCGCGCAAGGCGCTCGCCTCTCTGGAGCAGGCGGCGGCCTTGACCACCGAGCCGGAAGAGAAGTCATCGCAGTTGACTGAACTTGCGGAAATGGCCTTTGCGGCTGGCGAGTTGGAAAAGGCGCGCGGGTACTGCATGAAGCTGTTGGCGGGCGATGGCGGGCCGGGCGGTTGGAACCGGGGCAACCGGATACACACCGGCAACGCCGTGCTGGGGAGAATTGCCCTTGTTGAAGAGGCGGTGGAGAAGGCAAAGGGACACCTGATTTCGGCGGGAAAATGCGGCGGTTCCCCGCAACTGGACTCCTTCGGTCCCGACATGACACTGGCCAACGAGCTGCTGCAACGGGGCGAAACGGACGCGGTTGTTGAGTACCTTGAGCTTTGCGGCACCTTTTGGAACAAAGCGGCCACAGACAAATGGGTTGCCGCGATAAAGCGGGGCGAGAAACCGGTGCTTGACAGGTATAACCGGGAGTGACGCGGGGCGTTTTCTCCTGTTTTCGGGCAAACATGATTTTTAGTGCATCCCGGCGGGGGTGCGGGATGATCGCAGGCGGTTGAGCGAAGCGACACCCACAGCCCCCTCCAGAGACAAACCGGCGGCATCGCCGCACTCAACCACCGGCTGGGGCATCGCACGGTTGAAGTGCCGTGTCCATAAGGGACTCGCCGGGGACGAACACCGAGCTGGCACGGGCTTCCAGCCCGTGTTTTGGGTCATGGATGCAGCCAAAGAAACACGGGCTGGAAGCCCGTGCCACCTCACTGCGCGCTGCCGACGCCGTCCTTTCAGCACGGCATCCCGGCTCTGAAATGCGCCGGGAGAATCAGAAGGGCTGCTTCAGCACCGCGTACTTGAGCCAGTTGACGAACTCGCACTCGCGCTGGTCGTCCTCGACAATGCTGTCGTCAATCTTGAGCTGCCAGCGGATGTGCTTCAGGGTGGGATCGTTGTGGACGGCCTCGAAGCTCTCCACGTACCGCATCATGTCCCCGTGGTCTTTGAACCAGCCCTGCTTGATGAGCCGCTCCTCGCGGGCGAGGATGAGGCGGGCCACCTCGTGCAGGTTGTACTCGGGGTGGTACTGCGTGGCCCAGAAAACGCCCTTCTTGAACTCGACAGCGGCGGCCTCCACCACGCTCCAGTCGTTCCCCGCGAGCAGCGTGGCCCCCTCGGGCAGCTCGACCACCTGGTCGTCGTGGCTGACGAAATGGGAGTAGACCACCGGCTTCCCGTCCATCATGGGGTGTTTGCGGCCCTGTTCGGTGAGCATGATCTTGGTGGCGATGCCCATCTCGCGGCCCCTGGGGTGGGGCTCCACGCGCCCGCCCGCGACGAAGCAGGCGAGCTGGATGGCCCAGCAGCTCCCAAACTGGGGGATGCCCGCCTCGTAGGCGCGCAGGCACAGATCCTTGTGCGCCTGCACGCGCGGGTCGTCGTTGTGGTAGATCGTCAGGTTGCAGCCGGGCCAGATGACCCCCGCATAGCCGGACAGCTCGGCGTCCGTCGGCGGCGTGGCGCCGGGGTCGCTGCTGAACCACACGTCGTACTCCGCGCCGGGCAGGCGGCGCTGAAGCAGGAGGCCGTAGAGCTCCCCGGCGAGGGTCATCCCCACCGAATCAAACTGCTGGCGGCTTTCAAGGCTGTACCCGTCGGGAATCAGGAAACGCAGTTTCTCAGACATGAAAGAAGACTCCTTTGTTTTTGAAAATCACAGTCCGGCCATGAACTGGAACGCCTGGTCCATGAATCCGGGGTAATGCTCGTGGGCGAAGTCGGGGAACAGCGCCATTTCCTTGGGCGCCGTGATCCTGTTGTACGCGGCGAACTGCGAGGACGCCGGGCAGATCTCGTCCATCAGCCCGACGGCCATGAGCACCTCGCCGCGGATGCGCGGCGCGAGATGCTGGCAGTCCACATACCCCAGGCGGGTGAAGATTTCCGTCTCCCGCTCATGGCGCGGGTCAAACCGGCGGAACCAGTCGCGCAGCTCCTCGTAGGCATCCTTCGCGAGGTCCATCTCCCAGACCCGGCGGTAGTCGCAGAGGAAGGGGCACATGGGCGCGAGGCGGCGGATGCGCGGCTCCAGCGCCGCGCACGCCAGGGTGAGCGCGCCGCCCTGCGACATGCCCATCGCGCCCACGCGGCGCGCGTCCACCTCGGGAAGCGCCATGACCACCCGCGCCAGCTGCACGGTGTCCAGAAAGACGCTCCGGTAGAAAAGCCGCTCCGGGGCGTCGTCCAGCCCGCGGATGATGTGGCCGTGAAGCGTGTTCCCCAGCGCGCCGCCGGGGTCCTGCGACCGGCCGCCCTGCCCGCGCACGTCCAGCGCGGCCACGGAGAACCCGAGGGCGGCCAGGCCCAGCTTGTCCTGCCAGTCGCCGCTGCTGCCGCTGTACCCGTGGAACTGGAGCACGGCGGGGTGGGGCACCTCCTCCGAACGCCGGGGCCGCAGGTATTTTGCATAGACCCGCGCCCCGCCGACGCCGGTGAACCACAGGTCGAAACACTCCGCATAGGGGGTCTGGAATTCGGCGGGCAGAAACTCCGGCGCGGGGGGCGTGGCCTCCAGCTCCGCCAGCGCCGCCGCCCAGTAGGCGTCGAAATCTGCGGGCTTGGGGGTGATCCCCCGGTACACCCGCAGTTCCTCCAGGGGCATGTCTATCATGGGCATGGGGCGCGTCTCCCGCCGTGGAAAAGTCCCAAGATCCTACCACACCGGGGCCGCGCCGCCAAAGCCGCGACGTTTTCCGGTTGACAGTGCCGCCCCGCCGGACGCACAATGAAGACGTCCTCCGGCGCGGCGCGTCGGGGGAGCCTGCCGGCAGGCACGGCTCCGCGCAGTCTGTGGCGTGTTGTTCCACTCGGGGGTGCGGCAAAGCGTCCCCTCCCCCGGAAAGGAGACCCCATGGCGCACAGGACCCTTACTTCGGCATACCAGCGGCTGACGGACCGGTTGAACCGGGCACCCCAGGGCGCGCCGCCCTCGGAACTCCTGCACGGCATCCTGAAGATGCTTTTCAGCGAGCGGGAGGCCGACCTGGTCTCCCTCCTCCCCATCAAGCCTTTCACCGCCAAGAAGGCGGCGCTGGTGTGGAAGATGGCGGAGGACGAGGCCGCGGGCGTGCTGGACGAACTGGCGCACCGGGCGATCCTGCTGGACTATGAGCGGCCGGACGGCGTCCACGCGTACATGCTCCCCCCGCCGATGGCGGGGTTCTTTGAGTTCTCCCTCATGCGGGTGCGCGACGACCTCGACCAGAAGGCCCTTTCCGACCTGTTCGAGCAGTACATCACGCGGGAGGACGACTTCATGCGCGAACTGGTCGGGCAGGGCGGCACGCAGATGGGGCGCGCCCTGGTGCAGGAGCCCGCGCTGCCGGAGGACGAGGCGCTCCACGTGCTGGACCACGAGCGGGCCACGGAGGTCATCCGGACGGCGACCCACATCGGCGTGGCCATGTGCTACTGCCGCCACAAGGCCATGCACCAGGGCCGGAAGTGTGACGCCCCCATGGACATCTGCATGACCTTCAACACCCCGGCGGAGTCCCTCATCCGCCACGGCCACGTGCGCAAGATTGACCGCGCGGAATGCCTGGACCTGCTCCAGCGGGCCTACGAGCACAACCTGGTGCAGTTCAGCGAGAACCAGCAGAGAGGTGTCAGCTTCATCTGCAACTGCTGCGGGTGCTGCTGCGAGGCCCTGACCGCCGCCCGCCGTTTCGCGCTGATGCGCCCCATCAACACGACCAATTACCTGCCGGAGGTGGACACGGAGGCCTGCACGGGCTGCGGCAAGTGCGCGGCCCTGTGCCCCGTGGAGGCCATGAGCGTCGTGTCGGCCAACGACCCGCGCGACCGTCGCCGCAAGAAGGCCCGGGTGGACGTGTCGGTGTGCCTCGGATGCGGGGTCTGCGTGCGGCCCTGCCCCAAGGACGCCATCAAGCTCAAACCGCGCGGGAAACGGGTCATCGTGCCGAAGAACGCCGTGCACCGCGCGGTGCTGATGGCGGTCGAGCGGGGAAAACTCCAGCACCTGCTGTTTGACAACCGGGCGTCCATGACGCACCAGGCCATGGCCGCGGTGCTCGGGGCGGTGCTGCGGCTGCCCCCGGTGAAGCGCGCCGCGGCGGCCAAGCTGCTGAACTCGCGCTACGTGGACGCCCTGCTCGCCCGCGCGCCGCAGTGACCCCTCACAGCTTCTCCGCGATGGCGGCGACGTCGTCGAACCGGGCGCCGGCCAGCGCGGCGACGCTGTGCAGCCCGTGCCACTCGATGGTGCCCAGGGGGATGAACAGGGTCGGGCAGGCGTCCCGGGCCGCCTCGATCTCGGCGGGCATCATGTGTTCCAGCCGCACTTCCATGCCGTGCCTCCTCCGATGGGGCCTACCGCACGCCGCGCAGTTTCTTGAGCAGGGCGTAGGCCTCGTTCAGGGCACGCATGGCATCCTGGTCGCCGCCGAGGTCGGGATGGTGGACCTTGGCCTTCTTGCGGTAGGCGCGCTCGATCTCCTCCCAGGGGGCCGAGGGCGACACGCCCAGCAGGCGGTAGCACACCTCGGCGTCGCGGGGGTTCGGGGGGGCCTGGGGCGGGTCGGGGATGTGCTCCCCCCGCAGCTCGCGCAGGGCGCGCATGACCGTGGGCCAGAGCCCCGCCCAGCTCAGCACGATGATGATGATCGCGAGGAAAACCAGCTCTTGAAAACCGGGCATGGCGCCTTCCTGTCCAGCCGTCTCGGACCAGGCCCGGGCCTAGTCCCTTGGGCGGAACTCAAATATGTTGTCGGGGTCGTCGTCGCCGCCCCCGGGGTTGCGTTTCTGCCACCGCTCGCGGTTGCGCTGGCGCAGCCACTGCTGGTAACGGGGAATCAGCTGCATCATCACCCAGCCCATGCCCATCCCGCCGAGGTGCGTGGAAACGGAGGCATTGGTCTCACCGAAAGCCCACACCAGGTTGAGCGCGGCGATGATGGCCACCAGCGTCGCGGCGCTCATGGGCACGGGCAGGGGGAACAGCAGTATCTGCCGCGCGGGGTCGGCCACGGCAAAGGCCACCAGCACGCCGAGCACGGAACCGCTGGCCCCCACAATCACCGGATTCTGCCCGAACAGCCCGAGGGAAAAGAGCGACAGCAGCACGCCGACGGCGCCGCAGGCAACGTACAGCACGGTGAACTGGCGGCTTCCCAGCAGGCGCTCCACGTCCGGCCCGAAGAAGAACAGCCAGAGCATGTTCATGACGAGGTGCATGAGGCCGCCGTGGAGGAACTGGTAGGTCAGGGGCTGCCACAGGCTCCCGCGCATGAAGTCGCCGGGCACGAACCCGAACCATTCCACGGCGGTGACACCGGAGAGCGCCTCCAGCGGCGCAAGGAGGAGCTGGGCGGCAAAGACCGCGGCGTTGAGAAGGATGAGCCGCCGCACCATGTAGGTGACGCCGTGCCCCCCGAAACCGTAGGGGGAATCGTCGGTGTATGTGTCCTGGTAGCCTCGCATGGGCGCTCCCTGCCGGCAGAATCGGGCCTATTGTACCCGAACCGGCGGCCCGCGCGCCGCCGCGCCGGGGGAGTGGGAGGTCTCGCGGGCAAGCGATGGGTTCGCTTCGCTGCCAATGAAGTAAGCTGGCGAGACCGCCCGCAAAGTAGACGCGCCATCTTGGCGCGTTCTTTGGCCAACGGAAACCCCAAGAACGCGGCAGGATGCCGCGTCTACATCACTCCCCGGCCGTGTTGGTCAGGGGGTAGGACCGTATCCTGCCCATGCGGTCGTAGGGGTAGTACCGGAACACGACCCGGCCGATGACGCTTTCGCGGTCGGCGAAGTCGAAGCCCTCTTCTTTCCGGTCGGGGACGCTGTCGTCGCTGTGGTTCCGGTTGTCGCCGAGAAAGAGCATCTGCCCCTCGGGCACGCGGACCGGCGGGTCTATGACGTAGCCCATGGGCTCGCGCAGGTAGGGCTCCGAGGCGTATTTGCCGTTCAGGAACAGCGCGCCGTCCGCCACCGACAACTCGTCGCCCGGAAGGCCCGCCACCCGCTTCACGAGGTACTCGCCGTTGTGGCGGAACACGACAATGTCTCCCCTGCGGAGGGTGTCCGCGCGCACCGTGACGATCATGTCGCCGGGCATGAGCGTGGTCTCCATGGAGGACGAGGGCACGAGGAAGAAACGGACGCCCAGGGGGCCGAAGGCGAACACCGCCAGCGCGGCGAGCAGGACCACGGCGGCCCAGCCCGCCTTCTTGCTGTGGAGCAGGGCGTGGAGCCTTCGGGGCGCGCGGACGGCGGTTTCGGGGGAGGCTTCCATGACGGCCTACTTCAACGACCGGGCGTCGGTGAGAAGGCCCTGGGCCAGACCGCTCTGGGGACGCAGGGCCACCGCCTCCAGAAAACAGCGCTCGGCCTCCCGGCCGTCCTGGGCGCGCAGCCAGACCCTCCCCTCGTTCATCCAGGTGTAGAAGACCTCGTCGTCGCTTCGGGCGGCGGTGCGCGCGGCGGTCCAGGCCTTGGCGGCCTTCTTCCAGTCGGGCTGGGTGTTCATCCGCTCGGCGGCGAAGAAGTTGAGGGCGTGGTCCCGGGCCAGTTCGAAGTCCTTTGGGGCAAGCGCTGCGGCCTTTCCGGACACGCGCATGGCCTCGGCGTAGGTCTCCGCGGCGGTCCATTGGCGCAGGGTCATGAGGTTGGGCCAGTGAACGAGATACATCTGCGCCATGTTGAACAGGTAGTCCGGGTTGTCGGGCTCCTGCGCCAGGGCGGCGTCCAGATGCTTCAGCCCCTCCGCGTACTGCCCGACGTGGAAGCAGTGGATGCCCAGGTTGTTGTGCGCGCGCCCATGCGCGGCGTCCGCCGCCACCGCCTTCAGCCAGAGCTCCACCGCCCGCTGCTGCTCGTCGAAGCGGTCATAGAGCAGTTCGCCGAGGTAGTTCTGGAGCGAGGGGTTGTCGGGATATCGGCGCAGGCCCAGCTCGTAGGCCTGGCGCGCCAGGGCGAGGTTCTTCCGCGCGTCCTCCACCAGCGCGGCCCCCTCGCCGGTGCCGCCCTCCCTTTGCAGCGCCGTGGCCCGGGCGAGCAGCAGGTCCGCCAGCCGCGTGTGCAGCCGGTCAAAGGTCCGCGCCTTCTCCACAAACACCGCCTCATCGTCCAGAAAGGCCTCCAGCCGGGCCGCCTCCGGATAGACCGGCAATGCGGCAAAGTCATCGGAGGACGCGCGCGCCGTCGGCGGCGGCGGGGACGGCGCATCCGCGGCGGGCTGCGCCGACGCCGACAGGGCCGCCAGCGCGGCCAGCGCCATCGCCGTCATGGGGAGGTTCATCAGGCGCATGTTCCTTTGTTCCCTTCATTCACGGCGCGGAGAGGCACCCGCGCCGCTGAAGATGATAACATGCGGGACGCCCGGTCTGTTTCGGGAACGGCAGGCAAGGCGGAGGGGCTAGAGCAACTTCAGGTTGAGATGGGGCGTTTTCACCCTTGAAATGCCCTAATACCCGGCAAAGACCACGCGGAGGATCCACAGGCCGAGGAGGACGAGCAGGGGCGACCAGTCGGGCACGCCGTGCGTGGGGGGGAACAGTTTCCGGCAGCCGCGCAGGAGGGGGTCCGTGAGGGGGGGCACGAAACGCAGATAGCCGCGGTGCAGGTCCACGGCGAGCGCGCGGGCGCTCCACCGCAGCAGCACGGCCATCATGCACAGCGTCAGGGCGCTGCCAATCGTGACTCTCAGGACGATGAGCGCCATTGCAGGGAAATCTCCTCCAGGCGCGTGTACACCGCGCCGCCGGGCTTCAGTTCGCTTTGGAATAATGCCACGGCGGGCGCGGGGAATGCATCCCCGAAGCGCGGCGCGGCGGCGGCCAACTCCGCGAAGGCCTCCAGCAGGGGGGCCAGCCCGCGCGGGGCGCGCACCCGGCCCAGGGTCAGGTGGGGATGAAACGGCTTCGGCTCGGGGGACAGGCCGATGGCCGCCGCGCAGGCCTCGGCGGCCCGCTGGACCGCCAAAAGGTCGCCCGACAGCGCCCTCACCCCCGCCCACAGCACCGACGGGCGGCGCAGGCTGGGAAACGCGCCCAGCCCCTCCGCCACGAGTTCAAGCGGAGGCAATGCCCCTAATCGCCGGATAAGGCGAGGGACGGGATCAGGTGCGCCATGTGAACGCGCCGGAGAATGCGTGATGTCGTGAAAGGGATGCTCCTCACCCACCGGGTGAAACTGTCCTGCCGGGCAAGAAGAGGGCGCGGCAAGCGGCGCCCCTACCTGCCCATGCCCCGGGCACACACGAAGACACCGGGAATCCTCTTGTAGGGGCGCCGCTTGCTGCGCCCTGGAGCGGACGCATGGGCCGTCGCTTGTCCGGAGATCCGGGAATGCGGACACCAGCACCCGCAGGCGCGCCGCATACGCGGACGCCTGCTCAGGCGTCACCTCGCCGAGAAAGCGCAGGGTCAGGTGAAGATTCTCCGGCCGCACCCAGGACACCTGCCCGCCCAGGGGGCGCAGCGAGGCGATGCACTCCCCCAGCGCCGCCCGCGCGGCGGGGCCGGTCTCGAAGGCCGCGAAACAGCGCATCGTTCAGATCCTCCGCGTCAAAGACAAGGCCGGCGGGACGCCGGCGCTACGGGGAAGAAACAAGTGCATGGGGATCACCTGTCGTCATTCGGGATGAGCGTTCCCAGTCCCTCCAGGCAGGCTTCGGGGATGCCGATGTCCGCCACGATAATGCGCCCTGTGAAGGGGCGGGCGCTTTCCGCGAGCAGGCCGCGCTTGAGGCAGGCAAAGGTCACGGTGGTGTCGGCGCGCACGACGGCGCCGCCCGGTTCGCCCGTGTCGGCGTTGAGCCCCGAGGGGATGTCCACCGCCACGGTGGGAATCCCCTCCGGCCAGGCCTCTAGGACGGCGCGCGCCGCGCCCCTCACCCCGCCCGCGAAGCCGGTGCCGAGCAGGGCGTCCACCAGCACGCCGGACCCGCGCAGGGCGGCGGTCTCGCGGGCCGCCGCCTCCGGGTCGGACGCGGGGACCACGACGCCGCCGAGGCGTTCGTAGGCGCGCAGGAAAACCGCCGCGTCGCCCGTGACCGCCGCCGGGTCGCCGATGAGAACTGCACGCACGGCGCGGCCCGCGCACAGGGCGAGGCGGGCGACGACAAAGCCGTCCCCGCCGTTGTTGCCCTTCCCGCAGACGACGCCCACGGGCCCCGGCCACCGCGCGGCCTCGGCCCAGACGGCCGCGCCGGCGGTGTTCATCAGGACCGCGCCGGGAATCCCGACGTCCTCGATGCACCGCCGGTCGGCCTCGCGCATCTCCGCCGCCGTCAGCACACGCCGCATGCCTCCTCCCCTACCACTGCACGCGGACGCGGTAGGTCAGCTCGACCGTGCCGTCCGCCGGAATGTCGAGGGAGAAGACCGCCGTGTGGGCGTCCTTCTTGACGAAGTCGTGGGACTTGGAAAGGATGGTCCAGGTGGCGGGCATGGGCTCCACGACGTCCACGGTCACCGGGGTGTCCTTGTGGTTGCGCACGGGGATGCGGAACTCGGCCTCGTGAATGGTCGGCCCGACGCCCCGGTAGTCGCTCTGGATGCGCTCGGCGACGATGTCGAAGGCCTTGCCCAGGCGCAGGCGCACCTGCTCGTCCTTGGCCGTGTGCCTGATGCGGTCCTCGCCGGAGAACTGGTACATGCCGCCGCTGTCCTGCTGGTAGACGCACATGACCCCCGCGGGCAGCGGGATGCCGAGCTGGTTCTTCTCGTCGTTCTGGAAAGTCAGAAACACGTCCACGTTCTGGTTCTTGATGGGCTCCATCTTGCTGGCGTAGAAGGCGATGTCGCCGCGGAACTCGTAGATCTTCTTCACCGCCACGCCGTTTCCGGAGAGCAGGCTGACCTGCTTCGACTGGTTCTGCTTGACCGTTGTGCGGCGCTGGAGCGTGTAGAGGTGGTACTCGGCAAAGGACTCCTCGACCATCTGCGGGGCGCGGCCGCCGACCGCCGATTTCATCATCTCCATGGCGGGCGCGGGCATCATGTCCGCCTGCACCACGTTCACCTCCCCCGCGACGAGTTTCAGCTGGGCGTTCTGGTAGGTGGTTCCGGACTGGTTGTTGAGGGTCACCCAGCCCTCAAGGTTCATTTGTGTCTCCTCACGGTTCATGGTGACCACGTAGTCCGCCTTCCACGACATGCCGGAGGTGAGGTAGGTCGCCTCGACCTCGTGGTCCCTGCCGCCGTTCTCCAGCATCCACACCAGTGTCGGCTTGGCGATCAGCTCGCCGGGCAGCTCGGGCAGCACCACCTGGCCCGGATGGCCGAGGAATATCTTCCCCTCCACCTCGTAGATGGGGCCGTTGTTCACGCTGAGGAGCTTCGCCTTCTGCTCGAAGAAATTCAGGTCGTTGCTCTTGTTGACCAGCGTCACCTCGCGGCCCACGTACTTCTCCATGAGCTTTTCCGGGCTCATCAGGTCAAACTCGTAGTTCTGCTCCAGAATGTGCAGGTTGCCGCCGTCGTTCAGCGACACCAGGCTCACCGTCTCCGGCTGGATGGACGCGGCCACGTCCATGAAGCGCAGCGTCAGCGTGCCGGGGGCCAGGCTCAGTTTGCGCCGGTCGCGCACCAGCGCCCGGTCGTTGTTGTACACCGTCACCGCCACGTCCGTCTGGTCCGAAAGCGTTGTCTCCAGCGCCGCGACGGCGTCGGCGGGCGCGGGCGCGGGCGGCGCCGCCGGGGCGGGGTCCTGCGCGGCGGCAAACAGCGGAAGGCACATCACCGCAACCAGCATCCAAATCGGTTTCATGGGGGCATCCTCCTGTGGTTGGTCGGCCCGTTCTCCCCTCAAGTGTACCCTCCACCGCGGAAGATTTCACCTGCGGGACACACGGTTGGACCCCGAAAGGCGGCGCGGGTTCGCGGGAAGGGTTCACCACGGAAGACACGGAGGACACGGGAAAGGGGCCGGTCAGGAGGAAAAATGGGCGCGGACGGTGTCCAGGTCGCGGCGGATGGCGGCTTTGAGGGCTTCGAGGGAGGAAAAGCGCTGCTCGGGGCGGAGGCGGCGGTGGAAGGTGATCTCTACGGTCCTGCCGATGAGGTCGCCGGTGAAGCCGAGGAGGTGGGTCTCGACGAGGGCGTCCTCGTTGCGCACGGTGGGGGCGATGCCGATGTTGACGGCCGAGGGCCAGACGCGGCCGTCCACCAGAGTCTCGGCGATGTAGACGCCGTGGGCGGGGACGGCGAGGTTGCCGGGGGCGAGGTTGGCGGTGGGAAAGCCGAGGGTGCGGCCGATGCCGCGCCCGGCGAGGACGGGCCCCTCGAGGGCGTAGGGCCGGCCCAGGCACCGGGCGGCGTCCTCCACGGCGCCCTGGAGGACGCGCTCTCGGATGAGGGTGCTGCTGACGCATTCGCCGTCGAGAACCAGCGCGTCCACCCGCGCGACTTCGAGGCCGAAGGCGCCGGCGTGCTCGAGGAGGTACTCGAAGGATCCTGCGGCGTCGCGGCCGAAACGGAAATCATGCCCGACCAGAAGCAGCCGCGCGCCGCACTGCCGGACCACCACGTCGCGGACGAAGGCCTCGCGGTCCATCGCGGCGGTCTCGCGCGTGAAGGGCAGGGTGAAGTGGGCGCCGACGCCCGCCGCGGCGAGCAGCCGGTTCTTCTGGGCGGCCGTGGTCAGGATGTTCGGCGCGCTGGCGGGGGCGAAAAGCTGGCGGGGGTGCGGGTCGAGGGTCATGACGGCGGGCACCAGCCCGCGGGTATCCGCCGCGCGGACGAGGGTCTCGAGCAGCCGGCGGTGGCCGAGGTGGACGCCGTCAAAACTGCCGACGGTCAGGGCCGTGGGCCGCGGATGCGCCGCGCAGGAGAGGATGTCGGCGACGGTGTCCACGAACCCTCCCCCTACTGTTCCGGCATGAAGACGCGGCGGGGCCGGACCAGCGCGCCGGTTTCCGTGGCGACGACCGTGCCCAGGGCCAGCAGGCGGCCGTCTTCGGACTTGATCTGGACGAGCCCGTCGGGGAAATCCTCCGGGGCGGGCCGGATCGAGGTGGCGATGGCGGCGCCGGTGAGGATCATGGCGGCGCGCGCGCGGTCCACGCGAACCACGGGCAGGTCGAGGGCGTCCTCCATGGGGATGAGGCGGCCGCGCACGGTGTCGGGGCCGTCGAGCGCGTCAAGGGCGACGGCGTCGGCGACGCTGAACGCGCCGACGCGGGTGCGCCGGAGGGACGCGAGGATGCCGCCGCAGCCGAGGGTCTGGCCCGCCTCGTGGCACAGGGCGCGGACATAGGTGCCGCTGCCGCAGCGCACGAGCAGGCCCGCCTCGGGCGGGGTCCAGGAGAGGATGTCGAAGGCCTCCACATGCACGGGCCTGGGCTCGCGCTCGACGGTCTGGCCGCTGCGCGCCATCTTGTAGAGGCGCTTGCCGCCCACCTTGACGGCGCTCATCATGGGCGGCGTCTGGAGGATGTCGCCCGTGAGGGTGTCGCAGACGGCCTGGATGTCCGCCTGGGCCAGTTCCGGCACGGGATGCTCGGAGACCACGGCCCCGTCCATGTCATAACTGTCGGTGACCACGCCGAGGCGCATGGTGCCCTCGTAGGTCTTGTCGAGGCCCGTGAGATGCTCCGAAAGCCGCGTGGCCGCGCCCAGGCACAGCACCAGCAGCCCCGTCGCGCCGGGGTCCAGGGTGCCCGTGTGGCCGATGCGCCGCTGCTGCGCGGCCCGGCGCACGCGGTCCACCACATCATGCGAGGTCATGCCCGCGGGCTTGTCCACCAGCAGCACGCCGTTCATGGCGCCTCCGTCCCGTTGTCGTCCATGGCGGCCGCCAGGGCGGCGGTCACGGTCTTCCGCGCCTCCGCCAGCGGCATGTCCAGCGTGGCGCCCGCCGCCATGAAATGGCCGCCGCCGCCGTACTCCCGGAGGAAGCGGGCGCTGTCAAACGAGGCGGCGGAGCGCAGGCTGGCCTTGCAGACGCCCGGCGCGCGCTCCGTGAAGAACGCGGCCACGCGGACCCCGTCCACCTGGCGGAGATAGTTGATCAGGCCGTCGGTGTCCTCCGCCAGCGCGCCGGTCTCCTCGAAGTCGGCCTGCCCCACCCAGGAGACGGCGAGCTCGCCGCCGCGGAGGAACTCGGCCCGGTCGAGCACGCGGCGCAGAAGCTGGAATTTCCGGGCGGCCATGGTGTTGAAGATGCGCTCGTTCCACACGGCCAGGTCCACGCCCGCCGAGATGAGCCGCGCGGCCAGCTCGTGGCTTCCGGCGGTGGTGCTGGCGAAACGGTAGCCGCCGGTGTCGGTGGCCTGGGCGACGTAGAGGCAGGTGGCCGCGTCGGCGTCCCAGGGGATTTCGGCGGCGTCAAAGAGCGCGGCGACCAGCTCGCCCGCGGCGGCGCGGGAGGGGTCAATGATGCCGGCCCCGCCGGGGGGGCCCTCCTCGTCGTGGTGGTCAAGAACCAGCACGCGAACGGCGGGGGGAATCCAGTCCGCGATCTCGCCGATGCGGTCCAGCCGCGCGCAGTCCACCAGGACGACGCGGTCGAACACGGGACGGTCGCTCTCGGCGTTCAGGATCGTCTTGGCGCCGGGCAGGGCGGCGTAGGCTGCGGGGACCGCGCCGTCAACGGCGCAGGAGACGCGCGTCTTGCCGAGGGCGCGCAGAAAGAGGCGCGCGGCGAGCAGGCTGCCCACGGCGTCGCCGTCCGGGTTGACATGGGTGACGACGAGGGGGGCCTCGGCGGTTTTCAGCTCCTCCACCATCTCGGCGAGGGTCATGCGGAGCATGGGGGTGTTCTGCTGCTCCACGTGGATGGTCTGGAAGACCTCCTCCAGCTGGTAGACCCGGTCCAGCGTGCTGTCCGGGAAGAACCGGATTTCGGGGGTGTGGTGCACGTGCAGGCACTTGCCCACCTCGCGCCGCACCCAGCCGGCGGAGTTCTGGAGCGCGATGAGGGAGGACTTGCGCTCCGCCTCGCCGCCGTAGAGGCTGACATAGACGTTGGCATGGCGCAGGTCGGGGGACATGCGCACCTCCATGACGGAGACAAAGCCGATCCGCGGGTCCTTGAGCCCCTTGGTCAGGAGCCGCGCGATCTCCTCGCGTATGACCTCGGCCACGCGGGTGGCCCTGCTGTTCTCGCTCATAGCATCTCAATCCGGTAGTCCGCCAGCACCGCGCCGCGGTGCGTGGAGGCGTGGTTGACAATTTCATTCAGCTGCGTGTTGGCGAAGCGGCTGTCGCCGCTCACCACGCAGACGGCCAGGCGGAAACGCGTCCAGACGTCCTGGAACGCCACCTCGGCGACGGAGCAGTTGAAGCGGGCGCGCAGCCGGTCCTTCAGACCCTTCACCACGGAGCGCTTCTCCTTCAGGGAACGCGCGCCGGGCACGAGAAAGTCCATCTCCAGCAGCCCGATGGTCACGGCCCCGGATCAGTCCAGGGTCTTGGCGATCTGCTCAATCTTGTACACCTCGATGACGTCGCCGGCCCGGACGTCGTCGAAGCGCTCAAGCTTGATGCCGCACTCGAACCCCGTGGCGGCGGACTTCGCGTCGTCCTTGCCGCGGCGCAGGGAGTCTATCTTGCCGCTGTAGACGACCACGCCGTCGCGCACGAGGCGGGCCAGCGCGCTGCGGGTGATCTCGCCGTCCACCACGTGGCAGCCGGCAATGTTGCCCAGGGCGGAAGAGCGGAAGACCTGCCGGATCTCCGCGTGGCCCGTGATGGCCTCGCGCTTCTCGGGCGCGAGGAGCCCCTCGAGGGCGTTGCGCAGGTCGTCCATCATCTCGTAGATGATCAGGTAGGTGCGTATCTCGACGCCCTCCTGCTCGGCCAGCTTGCGGACCTTCGGGTTGGCCGTGACGTGGAACCCGATGACCACCGAGTCGCTCGCGCCGGCCAGGATGATGTCGGACTCGTTGACGGCGCCGACGCCGCCGTGGACGATGTTGACGCTGACCTCCTCGTTGCCGAGCTTGGCCAGGCTCGAGCGGAGCACGTCCACGGAGCCCTGCACGTCACCCTTGACGATGACGTTGAGCACCTTCTTCTCCACCTCGGAGAAGCGCTTGTGGAAGTCCTCCAGGGTCATGTGCTTCACCGCGGGGCCGCGCTTGAGGCGCTGGGCCGCGGCGCGCTTCTCGGCGATGCTCTTGGCGACCCGCTCCTCCTCGGTGACGATGAAAATGTCGCCGGCGTCCGGCGGCGTGCTGAACCCGGTGACGACCACGGGCATGGAGGGCCCGGCCTCCTTCAGCTCCTCGCCCCGGGCGTTCACCATGCTGCGGACGCGCCCGGAGGTCGTGCCCGCAAGGAAGGTGTCGCCCACGCGGAGGGTGCCCGACTGCACGAGCACCCAGGCCACCGGGCCCTGGCCCGTGGTGATCTCGGACTCGAGCACGGCGCCGCGCGCGCGCTTGTTGGGGTTGGCCCGCAGGTTGAGCAGCTCCGTCTGGAGCGTGAGCAGGTCCATGAGGTCGTCCACCCCGTCGCCGTTGCGCGCGGAGATGTTGCGCATGATCGTGTCGCCGCCCCACTCCTCGGCCACCAGCCCGTACTGCGTCAGCTCCTGGCGCACGCGGTCGGGCTGGGCGTTTTCCAGGTCGCACTTGTTCACCGCGACGATGATCGGGACCTCGGCCGCCTTGGCGTGGTCAATGGCCTCGATGGTCTGGGGCATGACGCCGTCGGTGGCGGCCACGACCAGGATGACCACGTCGGTGACGTGGGCGCCGCGGGCGCGCATCTGGGTGAAGGCCTCGTGGCCGGGCGTGTCGAGGAAGGTCACGCCGCCGCCGGGCAGCTCGAACTGGTACGCGGCGATGTGCTGGGTGATGCCGCCGGCCTCGGAGTCCGCCACGTTGGTCCGGCGGACGCGGTCCAGCAGCGAGGTCTTTCCGTGGTCCACGTGGCCCATGACCGTGACCACGGGGGGCCGGGGGAGGAGGTCCTCGGGGCTGTCGGGCTCCTCGGCGAAGACCTTTTCCTCCTCGGGGATGGCGACCTCGACGTTGAAGGAGTACTTGTCCGCGATGTGGCGGATCTGCTCCATGTCGAGAACCTGGTTCTTGGTGGCCATGACGTCCATGTCCATCAGGTCCACGATGATCTCGGCGGCGCTCCGGCCGAGCTGGGATGCGAGCTGGTCCACCGTGAGCGTCTCCTCGACGACGACGGTGCCCAGCAGCATCACGCCGCTCTCGCCCCCGTCATCGCCGTCGCGGCGCCTGCGGCGGTACTTCTTGGAGCCCGTGGCGGCGGAGCCGGACTGGAACTCGCGCACGGCGAGCACGGCCTCGCGCTGCATGTCCTCCTCGACGACGCGCAAACGCTCGGCCTTTTCTTTTTTCTGCTTCTGCTTGGCGGCCTTGGTCGGGGCGCCGCCGCGCTTCTCCATGCTGCGGGCGCGGGCCTTTTCAAGCTCTTCGGGGGTGAGCAGCACGGGGGCCTGCTCCTTGCGGCCGCCGGGCTTGGCCGCCGCGGCGTCGCGGCCGGGCCGCGCCGGGCCGCGCGCGGGCGGCGGGGCCTGCTGGCGCTCCTTGCGCTGGCGGTCCCGCTCGAGCACGGCCCGCAGCACCTCGGGGTCGGGCACCGGCGCGGCGACCTCCTCCTGCGGGGGCTGCTTGTCCTTCTCCACCTTGCGCTGCCCGCGCAGGCGCTCCATCTCGCGCTGCTTCCACTCCGCGCGGGCAAGGGCGCCCAGCTGCTCGGTGGCCGCGTCCTCGATGGCCGCCTGCTCGGCGCGCTCCGCGTCCTCCTCCGTGACCGGCTCGTCTGGGAGAATGACGGCGATAAGCTCCTGCTCGGGGACCACGGCCGCCGCGGGCGCTTCGGGGGCCTCCCCGGCCTCCGGCGCCTCGGGGGGGGCGGAAACCTCGATCACCGCGTCTTCCGCAGCCTCCGCGGCCTCCGCAGCCTCCGCCACTGTCTCCACCACGGCCGCCACCTCTTCCACCACCGCCACGGGTTCCATCCCCGTCTCCGGGTCGGGAAGAATCACTGCGGTCGGGGCGGATTCCCCGGTCGGCGCCTCTTCCGCCTCTTCGTCCCCGTCCGTCTTCTTCTTTCTGGCTGCGGGTTTCTTTGCCGCAGGCTTCTTTGCCGCAGGCTTCTTTGCCGCGGGCTTCTTTGCCGCGGCCTTCTTCGCCGCGGCGGCCTTCTTCTTCGCCGCCGCCTCCTCCTTCTTCGCCGCCGCCGCGTCCTGCTTGGCAAGCTCGGCGAGCTTCTTTTCGAGCAGACCGGGCTCCTCGTCCAGGGCGATGAGCAGCTCTTCCTGGTCCGCGTCTATCTCGGTGCCGCCGTCGGCGATGGAATGGCGCAGCTGCCTGAGCGAGCTGATCGCCCAGTCAAGGGAAAGGTCCAGTTTCTCCGTGAAACTTGAAATGGTCTGCATCTACTCAAACCTCCACAACACCAACCCCGCACCTAACCGGGCGCGGCGGCGTGCGCGGCCTTGAACCGCATTGGGACAAAACGTGATCGGAAAAGCTGCGTCAGTTGCCGTCTGTTGTCGCGTTGCCGTCGGCGTCCTCCAGGGGTTCGTCCGAACCCTGTTCCCCCCCCGCTTCGTCCGCCTCCGGGGGCGCTTCCGCGGGCTCCGGCGGTTCCGGGGCCCTGCCCTCGCCGTCGCCGCGGATGTCAATGCTCCAGCCCATGAGCTTCGAGGCGAGGCGGGCGTTCTGCCCGCGCTTGCCGATGGCCAGGGAAAGCTGGTCCTGGGGCACGATCACCTGGACCGTCTTCGCCTCCTCGTCGAGCTGCATCTTGAGAATGTCGGCGGGGTTCAGCGCGTTCACGCAGAGCTGGACCGGATCCTCGCTCCAGCGGACAATGTCAATCTTCTCGCCGGAAAGCTCCTCGACCACGGCGCGCACGCGCGACCCCTTGAGGCCGACGCAGGCGCCCACGGGGTCCACATTGGGGTCGCGGGAGGCCACGGCCACCTTGGTGCGGTTGCCCGCCTCGCGGGCGAGCGCCCGGATCTCCACGGTGCCCTCGTATATTTCGGGGACCTCCAGCTCGAACAGGGACCGGACCAGGTCCGGCGCGGAGCGGGACAGCTTGACCGAGGTGCCCTTGGGGGTCTTCTCGACCCGCACCACGAGGGCGCGGATGCGGTCGCCCACCTTGTAGTTTTCGCGGGGGGACTGGTCGCCCGGCAGCAGCACCGCCTCGACCTGGCCGATGACCACGAAGATGCACCCGGAGCTGATGCGCTTCACGTTGCCCGTGATCATGTCGCCCTCGCGCTCCTTGTACTCCGCATAGATGCGGTCGCGCTCGGCGTCCTTCAGTTTCTGGATGATCACCTGCCGGGCCGTCTGCGCGGCGATGCGGCCGAAGTCCTTGGGCTGCGTGCGCACCTTGAGCCGGTTGCCCACCACCACGTCCGGGTTGAGCTTGCGGGCGTCCTCCAGCGAGATTTCCAGGGCCGGGTCGCGCACTTCCGCGACCACCGTCTTGATCTCGAAGACCAGGAAGGACAGGGTGTTCTTCTCCACCTCGACCGTGATGTTCTCCGCCCGGTGGATGCCCTTGCGGGCCGCCATCTCGATGGCGCCGCGAATGGCTTCCAGGAGGGTCTCCCGGTCCACATTCTTCAGCTTCTCGATCTGCTCCAACGCGATTTTAAGGTCGTCTGCCAAGGCTGTCCACCTTTCCGTACTACCGGTTCAGTCTCGCCTTCTTCAGGTTCTCGCCGTGGATGGACACTGTCTGCCCGTCCACTTCAAGCACGATCATCCCGTCCTCGTGGCCGCGGATCACGCCGGTAAACCGGGTTCTCCCGCCCACGGGCGCGTGGGTCGTCAGCTTGACCTGCTCGCCCGTGTACTTCACAAAATGCTCCGGCTTGCGCACCGGCCGGTCCAGCCCCGGCGAGGACACCTCCAGGATGTACCCGCCCGGAACCACGTCCTCCGCGTCCAGCACGGGGCTCAGCACCCGCGAGGCCATCGCGCAGTCGTCCAGGCTGATCCGGCCCGGCGTCTTGTCCAGGTATATGCGGACAATCTGGCCCCGGCCGTGGGGAACGCACTCGATTTCCACGAGTTCGAACCCCAACTCAGCGAGTTCGGGCTCCACAATCCGCCAAAGCTGTCCGGTCACTTCTATCAAAAGGCACACGCTCCGCGCGCCTCCAGCCAGCCCCCGCGGACGGCGGCGGCCGGAGACCTGGTCCCAATAAAAAAAGTGGGCGGCAACCCACTTTGTCAAAGCGGCATACGTTAGCCTGCCATGGTACCACACACAGGGGGCAGGCCGCAAATCATGCCCGGATTCGGCTTTCGCAAGATGATGCTATTGGGGCATTTCTACCGCTCCGCCCCGTCCGGTTTTCTTCCAAGATGCAGCACGGCGAGGTTCCGTTCCCGGCTGTTATTCCTGCGAAAACTGTAAAACCGGTCTCCGCAGAGGGTGCATTCGCCGGAAACCGCGATGTGGGAGGGAGGCACCCCGGCGACGACCAGCTGCCGGGTGTTCAGCGCCCAGAGGTCAAGATGTCGGCCGCGGACCGGAAAGCCCCGGTCCCGGTATTCCGCCGCCATTTCGGGCGAAACCTCGTAGCAGCAGGGGCCCGCAGAGGGGCCAATCTGGGCACGCAGGTCTCCGGGCGAGACCCCGTAGGCTTCCTGGAGCGCCTGAACACCCGCGGGGCATATCCCGGCCACCGAGCCTTCCCGGCCCGCGTGCAGCAACGCGCCGCTCCAGGTCACGGGGTCGAAAAGCCAGACCGGCACGCAGTCCGCCACGCCCACGCAGAGGACCGCGTCCGGCGCGTTGGTCATCAGGCCGTCCGCCTCGCCCGCGAGCAGCTCCCCCGCGCCCGGGCCGGGGTCCACCCGGAGAATGCGGACACCGTGCACCTGGCTGGCGAAGAAGGCGGGGGCCGGAGGCGCCCCCCAACGGGCAAGGAAACGGGCGCGGGCGTCCGCGTCGCCGTGCCGGCCGCAGTCGCCATCGGCCACGCCGGACATCGCGGCGACCGCCGCCCCGGCGTCCTCGATCAGGGGAAACCGCTCCATGGGGCCCTCAGAGAATGTAGCGGGAGAGGTCCTGCTTGACCAGGGTTCCCGACAGGCGCTCGCGGACCATGTCTCCGGTCACCGTGACCGTGGCGCCCGCATGCTGCTGCGCGTCGAAGGAGAGGTCCTCCAGCAGGTATTCCATGATGGTGTGAAGCCGCCGCGCGCCGATGTTCTCCGACTCCTGGTTCACCTGGGCGCAGATTTCGGCCATGAGGTCAATGGCGGCGTCCTCGAACACCAGGGCCACCCCCTCCGTGGCAAGCATGGCCTCGTACTGGCGGATCAGGGAGTTGTGCGTCTCGCGGAGGATGCGCGCGAAGTCGGCCGCCGTGAGGCTGGACAGCTCCACGCGGATGGGGAAGCGCCCCTGCAGCTCGGGGATCAGGTCGGAGACCTTGGACACGTGGAACGCGCCCGCCGCGATGAACAGGACGTGGTCGGTGCGCACGGGGCCGTATTTCGTCATGACGGTGCTGCCCTCGACGATGGGCAGGATGTCGCGCTGCACGCCCTCGCGGGAGACGTCGGGCCCCTGGCCCGCGCCCTGGCCGCGCCCGGCGATCTTGTCTATCTCGTCCAGGAAGATGATCCCGGAGTTCTCCACGCGCTCGACGGCGCGGCGCGCCGCGAGGTCCATGTCCACCAGCTCCTGCAGCTCCTCCTGCACGAGGAGCTCGCGGGCCTCGGCCACGGTCACCCGGCGGGTGCGGGTCTTGGGCGGCGACATGCGGGCGAAGGCCTCCTGCATGTTCATGCCGAGCTCCTCCAGGCCGCTTCCGGCGAGTAACTGGGACATCTGGGGGCCGCCCTGCTCACGGACGGACAGGTCCACCTCCTTGTCCTCCAGCCCGCCCGCGTCGAGTCTTTCGGCGACCATGAGGCGCACCTTCTCGTCGCTCTCGTCCTGGGCGAGGTTGCGGGCGGGGCCCTCGTCGCCGGAGGAGGGGTTGAGCGGGTGGAAAGCCTGCCCGCCTCGCCCCCTGCGGCCGGGATACAGCAGGTCAATGAGGCGTTTGCGGGCGTTCTCCCGCGCCTTTTCCCCGCACTCGGCCTGCATCTCCTCGCGGACCATCTTGACGCCCGTCTCCACCAGCTCGCGGATCATGGACTCGCAGTCGCGGCCCACATAGCCCACCTCGGTGAACTTGGAGGCCTCCACCTTGATGAACGGCGCGTCGTCGAGCTTGGAGAGCCGCCGGGCAATCTCGGTCTTGCCGACCCCCGTGGGGCCGATCATGAGGATGTTCTTCGGCGCCACCTCGTCGCGCAGGTCGTCCGGAAGCTGCTGGCGGCGCCAGCGGTTGCGCAGGGCGATGGCCACCTTTTTCTTGGCCTCGTCCTGGCCGATGATGTGGCGGTCGAGTTCCCGCACAATGTCCTTCGGGGTCAGGTTCTTCATGGGATTCGGTTCCAGGGGGCGGAGTTCACCCCAGTTTGTCCACCCGGCGGCGGTGCCGCTCCCCCTCGCTGAAGGGGGTGGCCAGCCACAGGTCCGCGAGGGCAAGGCACTGCTCCAGGGAGTGGGTGCGCCGGCCCAGGCACAGGATGTTGGCGTTGTTGTGTTCCCGGGAGAGCCGGGCCATTTCCTCCGTCGCGCATACGGCGGCGCGAATGCCGGGATACCGGTTGGCGGCGATGCTCATGCCGATGCCGGTGCCGCAGAGCAGGATGCCCAGGTCGGCCTCGCCGCAGAGCAGGGTGCGGCAGACGCGCTCGGCCATGTCGGGGTAGTCCACCGGGTCCGGGGTGCCGGGGCCGCAGTCCACCACCTCGTGCCCGAGGGCGTTCAGATGGGCGACGATCGCCGGCTTGTACAGCGGCTCGGGGCCCTCAAAGCCCGCGTGGTCGCTTGCCACCGCGATTCTCATGTCCGTTCTCCTTGTGCGCGGGGCCGCGCGCCTAAAGGGCGCCGGCCTCCGCGAGCATCCGCCGCGTGATCCTGCCCTCGCGCAGGACCGCGCGCGTGTCCGGGTCAAACACCGTCGAGGGCGGTGACGGGGGAAGCGCCCCGCCGTCCAGCACGAGGGACACGCCTTCAAGACACGCCCCGCGCGCCGCCACGGCGGGCGGCTTTCCGATGAGGTTGGCCGAGGTGGAGGTCAGGCCGCCGCCCCAGTCGAGGCACAGGGCGCGGGCCGCCGGATGCGCGGTCTCGCGGACGCACACCTTGCCGCCGGGTCCGATCAACGCCTCATGCAGTCCCGGCGCGGGGGGGAAAAGCAGGGACAAGGGCCCGGGCCAGAATGCCCGCATGCACCGTTCCGCCGCTTCGGACACCGAGGCTGCCAGGGCCTTGAGGTGCGACCGGTTCGCCACCACCACGAGCACGGGCCGCCCCTCTTCGCGGGCCTTCACCCGGAACAGGCTGTCCAGCGCGCCCGGGGAAAAGGGGTCCACCGCCAGCCCGTAAACAGTCTCCGTGGGATAGGCGACCACGCCGCCGTCCTGAAGCACCGCGACCGCCGTGTCCAGCCCCTCCCCGGCGGGCAGGATCAGGGGGTGCATGCCAGGCGCTCCAGATAGGCCCGCACCTTGCCCAGGGCCTCCCCGCGGTGGCTGATGGTGTGCTTCTCCGCCGGGTCCATCTCGCCGAAGGTGATGTCGTGCCCCTCGGGCACGAAGACCACGTCGTAGCCAAAGCCGTTGCTGCCGAAGGCCTCCACGGAGATGTGGCCGTGGACCCGGCCCCACTCGATGTGGGGCGGGTGGCCGGGCCGAACCAGCGCCGCGCAGCAGGCGAAATGCGCCGTGCGGTCGGGCCAGGGCACCTCCTCCAGCGCGTCCAGCAGCTTCTCGTTGTTCCGGACGTCGTTGGCGTCCTCGCCCGCATAGCGCGCGGAGTACACGCCCGGCGCGCCGTCCAGCGCGTCCACCACCAGCCCCGAATCGTCGGCCAGGCAGGCCACGCCGAAAGCGGCGCTGTAATACTCCGCCTTCAACAGGGCGTTTTCCTCAAAGGTGGCGCCCGTCTCCTCCGGCTCGGGGACGGACGGGAAATCGCGCAGGCTCTTCACCTCCCACGGCAGGCCCTCGAGCAGGTGCGCGAGTTCCGCCGCCTTCTTGGGGTTTCCGGAGCCGATGAGCAGCGTTTCAGCCATTTGCCAGTGCCTCCCGCTGGGCCGCGAGCAGTTGCCGGATGCCGTCCTCCGCGAGGCCCAGCAGGGCGTCCAGGGCGGCCCGGTCAAAGGGGGCCCCCTCCGCCGTGCCCTGCACCTCGATGAAGCGGCCCCGGTCGTCCATCACCACGTTAATGTCCACCTCGGCCGCCGAGTCCTCCTCGTAGCAGAGGTCCAGCACGGGGCGCCCCGATACAATCCCGGCGCTGACGGCGGCGCAGGCCCCCCGCAGGGGCGACTCGGCCAGGTGGCCGGATTTCACAGACAGGGCGAAGGCGTCGGCCAGGGCCACCCAGGCCCCGGTGATGGCGGCGGTCCGCGTGCCGCCGTCGGCCTGGAGCACGTCGCAGTCCACGGTCACCATGCACTCGCCCAGGGCCTCAAGGTTGGTCACGGCGCGCAGGGACCGCCCGATGAGGCGGCTGATTTCCTTGGCGCGGCCGCCTGTTTGGCTGCTGCGGGGACTGCGGGTCTGGGTGGCGCCGGGAAGCATGCCGTACTCCGCCGTGACCCAGCCTTTTCCCCCGCCCTTGAGCCAGGCGGGCAGCCGGTCCTCGAACATGGCCGTGCAGAGCACGCGGGTCCCGCCCGTGGAGATGAGCACGGAGCCGGGGGCGTACTTGGTGTGGCCCCGCTCGATGCGCACGGGGCGCGGGGCGTTGTCGGCGCGGCCGTCGGGTCTCATGCGCGCGCCCTCACCACACCGGCTCGGTGAAGTCGCCGTCCGGGGCCTCTTCGGGCGCCGTTTCAGGCGCCGCCTCGGGGGCGGCTTCCGGGGCCGCCCCGGGGGCGGGGGTCTCGGGGGTGCCGGACTCCGGTTCGGCGGTCTCCGCCGGCGCGGCGCCGCTGCCGTTGCGCTTCTCCGCCTCCTCGGCGGTCATCTGCGTGTCATGCACGTCGCGGTGGTGCTTCTTCACCGTCTCCTCCCACACCGCCCCCTCGTTCAGCAGGTCGAGGGCGCGCTGAAGCTGGAGGTCCTCCACCGTCTCCGCCGTCACGGGATAGTCCGTCATGCTGCCGTGGTTCTGCCTGTACTGGTTGTCCGGGGCGTTCTCAAAGGAGGTGAACATCTGCTTGGCGAGGGCCTCCTCCTGCTCCTGCGTCATCTCGGACTCCACGTCCGGCAGGATGCCCTGGTGGTCAATCGTCACGTCGGCCGGCGTGTAGTAGAGCGCCGTGGTCAGGCGCAGCGCCGTGGTTTCGGGCTTCATCAGCGGGATGATCGTCTGCACGCTGCCCTTGCCGAAAGTCTTCTCGCCCACCACCAGCGCACGCTCGTAGAACTGGAGCGCCCCCGTCACAATCTCGGCGGCGCTCGCCGTCTGGCTGTTTGCCAGCACGATCACCGGCATGCCCTCGGGCAGCTCGGGCTTGCGCCCCGTCACCAGCCGCTGGTCGTCCTTGTTCGCCTTGCCGTCGGCCCCGGTGCGGCCGCGCGTGTAGGTCACCAGCGACCCCTTCGGCAGGAACAGCTCGCACACGTCCTTGGACGCCGACAGGAGCCCGCCCGGATTCCACCGCAGGTCGAGCACGAGGCCCTTCGCCCCGGCGTCTGTGAACTCCTTCAGGCGCTTGGCGAGGTCGGCCCCCGAGTTGTCCTTGAAGTCGCTGATGCGGACATAGGCGACGCCGCCCTTCAGCATCTGCGCCTCCTTGATGCTCTCCAGCGGCACCTTGTCCCGGCGCACCTTGAACTCCAGAATCTCCAGCGGGGAGTCGGCCGGGGCGTTCTCCGTCTTCCGGCCGATGGACAGCGTCACCGTTGTGCCCCGGCGGCCCTTGATCAGATTCGCCGCGCCGGCCGTGTCCATCCCCTTCGTGGACTGTCCGTCCACCGCGAGGATGCGGTCAAAGGCCTTGATGCCCGCCTGGGCCGCCGGCGAGTTGGGGAGCGGATGGAACACGATGATCCCGCCGTCCTCCTCCTGCTTGATGGACACGCCGATCCCCTCAAACTCCCCCTTCGTGTCCTCCCGCATCGCCTCCAGGTCGGCCGCGGAGATAAAGGAGCTGTTCCGGTCCAGGGACCCCATCATGCCGATGAGCGCCCCCTCCACCACTTTCTCCACCTCCACATCGCGCACATACTCCCGGAGGATGGTGTCCATCACCACCCCCACGGGCTCCAGCTCCCGGTAGACATCCGTCTCGTCCGCCGCGTGCAGCCGCGCGACAAACCCGTTCGAGAGCAGCAGCGCCCCCGCCAGAAGAAAGCCAAACAGGCTGAAAAACTCGGCTTTGCTGTTACGCTTGGGCATGAAACACCTTTCCTGCCCGGCCCCCCGAAGGGGTCGGAAACACACCACACCGCCCGCGGACGCCCGGAATCCGCCCGGGCGCGCCTCCCGCAAAACCGGCCCGCAAGGCCCCGCGCGGCGGCAAACGAAGTGTAGCAGATACCCCCCGCCCGTTGCGAAACGGGGAAAAGGGAACCGCCGCCCCGTGAGTCGCCAAGACCCCAAGACAAGGCCGCCGGGACGGCGGCGGTACGGCAAAACCCGCGCATAACCGCCACCGTACCGCCAGCGTCACGCTGGCCTTGTCTTGGGGTCTTGCAGAAACGCCGTCGTCCCGGCACGCCGTTCTTTGAAAGCCCGCTCATCTTTGGCCGTCGCTGATACTCCGCCTCGCTCAGTCCCCGTGCCGGGCCTCCTCCCGCCACAGATCCGGAACACGCGCCTTGATGATCGGCCAGACTCCCCGCAAGAGCAGAGAAAAAAGCTTGACGCCAAGAAAAAGGCCCGCATGCACCAGTAGGATCATGTCGCCGGCGGCCCCCATGTCCGGGGAGAACCGGGCAATGGCCCTAAACCCGGCCAGCAGCAGGCAAAGACTCAACATCCGCGCCCATGTTCCCGAGAATCTGCAGGCAAAAAGGGTGCCGGCATACAGCCAGACAACCCCAAGCATGAGTCCGATAGACGCTCCCCCCTCCATTGAAGAGGACATGGCATGCTGCGCAACAGTTCCGAGCACCGTCAGATCAATCAGTGAAACGCTGTATTGAGGCAGCAGGCCGGTATTCAGGGGGATGGCATCCGCGCGAGCCGCCCTTTTCCAGACCAACCCGTGGAAACACGACAGCGCCACAAAAACAAGGGACAACCCCGCCATGAGAAATGCGATTGCCTCGTTAAACACCCTGAACTGATAGATGAAAAGGAGAACAAGTGGAACGAAGCCGGCGTAAACGATCCTTGGAAGCCAGTATCCGCCGGTAAAGGCGGCCAAGAGCATCAGGAATCCGCACGCAGTCCAGAAGATCACCGCAAACCCGCTGGCAAATGCGCGCGGATTGTCCATCGTGTGCGCGGTAAGGGCGAGGAAGTTTATGACAACGAAGAACAGGGACGCGGACATCCTGAATGGGTGCATTTCCGGTTGCGCATGGAAATGTCTCTCAATACGGTCCAAGTCTATCATTCCCACACCATCCTCCCGGGCACACCGGCCACCATCGGGCGGGCCGCAACACCTGACCGGAAGTCTATCACACTGCAACCAGCCCGGCAGAGTGCGTCCCAGGAGACCTCCCAGTCGCAACAGATTTCGCGGCGGGGGCTTGTCGGGCCAGACGGTCGGACCGGTCGGACCGGTCGGACCCGTCCGACTGCGCGGGAGGCCCGCGGCTTTCTGGAATTCGCCGGGGGAAGGTTGTACACTGGGGGCCCCAACCGAAAGGATCTTCCCATGCGACGTTTTGCCATTCTGGGGCGTGTCTCGTCCCGCGCGGCGGTGTCCGCGCTTGTGTGCCTGGCGGTGTTTGCGGCGGTTTCAACGGCGTGGGCGCAGCCCGCGACCGTGGTGCCGGTCCCCCGGAACGACCAGGGCTGGATGGACCGCCATGAGTCCATGAACGCCCGCGTGAAGCAGGGGAACGTGGACATGCTGTTCATCGGCGACTCGATCACGCACGGCTGGGAGGGCGGCGGCAAGGGGGTGTGGGAGAAGTGCTACGCCGACCGGAACGCCGTGAACCTGGGCATCGGCGGCGACCGCACGGAGCATGTGCTGTGGCGCCTGCAGAACGGGAACATCGAGGGTGTCTCCCCGAAGGTGGCGATGGTGATGATCGGCACGAACAACCACCGGGACAATTCGGCGGAGGAGATCGCGCAGGGTGTGGAGGCCATCGTGACCCTGCTGCGCCAGCGCCTGCCGGAAATGCGCATCCTCCTGCTGGCCATCTTCCCGCGCGCCGACGTGGCGCCGGAGTTCCAGCAGAAGGTGAAGGACGCCTCGGCGCTGTTCTCGAAGCTGGACGCGGACCCGATGGTGGAGTATCTCGACATCAACGCGGTCTTCCTGGACCAGGACGGCAACCTGCCCAAGGAGGTCATGCCGGACCTGCTGCACCCGAATGAGAAGGGCTATGAACTGTGGGCGGAGGCCGTGGAGCCGTACCTGGCCCGCCTGGCGGCGCAGGCCGACGGCTGGACGCCGCTCTTCAACAACCGCGACCTCACCGGCTGGAAGCAGGTCGGCGGGGAGAACCAGACGTGGAAGGCCGAGAAGGGCCTGCTCGTCACCAGCGGCGAGGGCGGCGGCTGGCTGTCCACCACGAAGGAATACGGCGACTTCGAGCTGTCCGTGGAGTTCCGCGTGCCGGCGAACGGCAACAGCGGCGTCTTCATCCGCGCCCCGCACGACGGCAACCCCGCGTTTGAGGGGTCGGAAATCCAGGTGCTCGACGACTACGGCGACGAGTACAAGACCCTGAAGCCCTGGCAGTACTGCGGCAGCGTGTACAGCACCATCGCGCCGTCCACCCGCGCCACGAAGAAGGCGGGCGAGTGGCAGACGATGGTGATCAGCGTGAAGGGCCAAAAGATCCAGGTCACGCTGAACGGCACGAAGATCGTGGACGGCGACCTGTCGGAGCACGCGGACAAACTGGCCGAGCACCCGGGCCTCAAGCGCACCAGCGGCTACATCGGCCTCCAGAACCACAGCACCCTCATGGAGTACCGCAACCTCCTCATCAAGGAGCAGTGATCCCCGGAGCGCCGCACGGTGCCCCCTGAAACACCGCCGCCCCGGCCCGCAGTGACGCGGACCGGGGCGGTTTCGTGTGCGTCAGCCCGGACTACGCCTCGAGGGCGTTGCCGGTGCCGAGGTTGAGCCAGCCAACCCCCAGCTTGCTCAGGGCATAGCCCGTCTCCTTCAGGTGGTCGCCGTAGGACAGCATCCAGTGGAAGCCGCGCATCTCGCGGGCGAGGAGGGCGCAGTCGCCCTCGATGCTCACGTCCACCTGCGCGCGGCAGATGTCCATGGCCGGGTTCTCCACGACCTGCCCGCGGAAGCCGATCCACCGCTGGTTGTTGAAGTCGGGGTCTATCACCGTGACCGTCTGGCCCAGGCACATCTCCACCTTGGGCGCCGCGCCGTAGTCGGACTCGAAGTGCGTCTGGATCACCGCCTTCTCCAGCGTCTTGCCGTCCATCCGGCGCGGCGCCGTGCAGTGGGCCAGCGTGATCACCCCGTGGTGCGGATAGGTCGGGTCCTGCAGGAACACCGGCGTGGACGCGACATGGTGCAGCAGCACGCCGGACGGGATCACCACGAAGTCGGACTCGCAGAAGGCGAGCTTGCCGGAGTCGTTCAGCAGGGTCAGGGACAGGCAGGCCGTCGTCTCGGACATGGGCATGATCACGCTCATGCAGTTGTTGATGGTGAACACATCGGTGTTGTGGTCGGCCATCACGTCCTCGAACACCTCCGCCAGCAGGAACGCGCGGGACACATACCCCATGTCCGTCTCCAGTTTGACCTTGGGGTCGTCCACATAGGCCTTCGCGTCGTCCTCCGCCCGGCGCACCCGCGCGGGGTCGTTCCGCGCCGAGGCGATGCGCTTCGCCAGATCCTCGTAGGGATAGTTCACCAGGTTCATCTTCCACGTGGTGGAGCTGATGTCGGGCGCCTTCCGCCCGCCCTCGCCCCAGCCCGACGCCCCGCCCAGGCACACCACCGTGGAGCCGACGGTGTTCTTCAGGGCATAGCACGCGCGCATCCGCCACAGAACATCCTCATAATCGTCCACCACCACGTCGGCGGGCATCAGACCCGGCTGGCCCAGCTCGTCCACCGTTTTGCGCAGCAGCCGCGGGCTGACGATTTCGTACCACAGGTAGACGGGGCCGGAACGGTGGCGTACGAACACGAGGTTGTTGCGCTTGTCGGAGAGGAGCGGCTCCAGCTCGCCCGACGCGCCGTAGATCAGCATCAGGTCGGCGTCGCCGTCGCGCAGCGCCGCCGCCTTGTCCCCGCCGCGCACCCATTCCAGCGGCCGGATCTCCAGCGGAAACTCCGCCTTCGCCTTCAGGCCCGCCAGTTCCCGGTTAATGCGCACCATCTCCGTCTGGACGTCGCCTTCGGTTTTAATGCCGCCCCAGGGACGCCAGCTGGTCGCCTCGCGCCGCTGGTAAATCTCCGCCACCAGCACCGGCTGCACCACCAGCGTCTTCTTCGCCACCGTGGGGCGCACGCGCGGCGTCACCGCCCCCCGCTCCCTTGCCGATGTGGCGCAGCCCGTCACGGCCGCCGCCCCCGCCGCGCCGCCCAGCGCGGCGAGAAACGACCGCCGCTTCATCCCCTCCAGCGAACAGCCGCAGCAACCCGAATGCCTGTGCTCCATTGTCTCACTCCTGTGCTGTTGGCCCCGTCCGGCCGAAGCCATTCTAACCAAGCCCCGGGCATCCGTCAATGGCAATCTTTTCCCTTGCGCCGGTGAGGCGCACACGACGCGCTCCGGGGGGCGCGTTTTCCGGATACCCGAAACGGGCCCGGAACCACTGAAAAGACCGCCGCAGCCCTACCGACCGTTCGGTACGGGCAGAGCGGTTTTGTATACCGAACATTAGGTATAGCTGTTCGCGTTGATGCTTATGGTGCTAATCGGCTGTTTTGTTTGCTTACTTTTTCTGGATTTTTTCATTTTTGCTTTTATTTTGCAAAGACTTGTGCTATCCTGTCCTGGGCTTCCGAAGTATTCTCTGCTTGCCGGGAAAGCCGCAGGAAGCCCGTCCTTTGTCGGCAGTGTAGAACCGCAACACGCAACCGCTCCTGACGGGGCATGGAGGTCTTGTATGACAGAGGTACGAAAAGATGCATGTGTCTGCGCCGAGGCGGCCACGGAGGAGGAACTCCTGGCCCGTCTGGACACCGTGCTGGCGGACTACAAGGACACGCCCGGCGCGCTGATCCCCGTCCTCCAGATCACCCAGAGCCTGTTCGGCTACCTGCCGGAGCCGGCGCTCAAGAAGATCGCCGAGAGCCTGGGCAAGTCCTTCAGTGAAGTGGCGGGCGTGGTCGGCTTTTATTCCTTCTTCACCACCCAGCCCCGCGGCAAGCACCTGGTGCGCGTGTGCCTTGGCACGGCGTGCTATGTGCGCGGGGGCAAGGACGTGCTGGACGCGCTCAAGGGCGCGCTGAAGGTGGATGTGGGCGGCACGACGGAGGACCGGGACTTCTCGCTGGACGTGGGGCGCTGCTTCGGCGCCTGCGGGCTCGCGCCGGTCGTTGTGGTGGACGACGATGTCCACCAGGGCGTGCGCCCGACCCAGATTTCGAAAATCCTCGACCAGTACCGCGAGAGCGGGGCGGACGGAAAAGGAGGCGTGTCATGACCACAAAGATCACCTCTGTCGCCGACCTCAACGCCGCGCGCGACGCGCGCCGGAAGGAGCTGGCGGCGTTCAGCGGCAAGACCCTCCTGCTGTGCGCGGGCGGCGGCTGCATCGCCTCCGGCGCGTTCAAGGTGGAGACGGCGCTGAAGGACGCCCTGGCGAAGGCGGGCATGACGGACGTCCACGTCCGCATGGTGCACACGGGCTGCATGGGCCCGTGCGTCTCCGGCCCGCTCGTCCAGATTGACGACATTTTCTACGAGCACGTGGCCCCCGAGGACGCGGCGGACATCGTCGCGATGCACCTGCAGAAGGGCCAGCTGGTGGAGCGGCTCCTGCGCAAGGACGCCGAGGGGAAGCCGATCCCGCGCAGGGACGACATCCCCTTCTTCGCGAAGCAGACGAAGCTGGCGCTGCACAACTGCGGGAAGATCGACCCGCAGCTCATTGAGGACTACATCGCGGCGGAGGGCTACCAGGCCCTGGCGAAGGCGCTCGGCGCGCTGGGCGCCGACGGGGTCATCGAGGAGATGAAGGCCTCCGGCCTGCGCGGGCGCGGCGGCGCGGGTTTCCCGACCTGGATGAAGTGGAGCTTCGCCCGCAAGTCCGAGGGCGACATGAAGTACGCCCTGTGCAACGCGGACGAGGGCGACCCGGGCGCGTTCATGGACCGCAGCATGCTCGAGGGCGACCCCCACAGCGTGATCGAGGGCATGGCCATCGCGGCGTGCGCCATCGGCGCGCCGCAGGGCTATGTCTACGTGCGCGCCGAGTACCCGCTGGCGGTGGAGCGGCTGCGCATGGCCATCGGGCAGGCCCGCGAGACGGGGCTGCTGGGCGCGAACATCCTCGGCTCCGGGTTCTCCTTTGACCTGGAAATCCGCATGGGCTCCGGCGCCTTCGTCTGCGGCGAGGAGACCGCCCTCATCACCTCCATCGAGGGCAAGCGCGGCGAGCCGCGGCCCCGCCCGCCGTTCCCGGCGGTCAAGGGGCTGTGGGGCAAGCCCACCATCCTCAACAACGTCGAGACCTACGCCAACGTGCCGTCCATCATCCTTAATGGCGGCGCGTGGTACGCGCAGCACGGCACCGAGAAGAGCAAGGGCACCAAGGTGTTCGCCCTGGCCGGCAACATTGTGAACGCCGGCCTGGTCGAGGTGCCGATCGGCATGCCCCTGGGCGACCTGGTCCACGACGTCGGCGGCGGCATCCCCGGCGGCAAGCAGTACAAGGCGGCGCAGCTCGGCGGCCCGTCCGGCGGCTGCATTCCCCGCGAGTACCTGAACACCCCCCTCGACTACGAGTCCCTGCAGGAGCTCGGCGCCATCATGGGCTCCGGCGGCATCGTGGTCATGGACGAGGACCACTGCATGGTGGACGTGGCCCGTTTCTTCCTGGAGTTCGTCCAGGAGGAGTCCTGCGGAAAGTGCGTCCCCTGCCGCGTGGGCACCAAGCGAATGCTCGAGATCGTCACGCGCATCTGCAACGGCGAGGGCGAGGAGGGCGACATCGAGAAGCTTGAGGAGCTCGGGAAACAGGTCCGCGACACGTCGCTGTGCGGCCTCGGCCAGACCGCGCCCAACCCGGTGCTCTCCACCATCCGCCACTTCCGCAACGAGTACGAGGAGCACATCCGCCAGAAAAAGTGCACGCCGGGCATCTGCCCGTCGCTGGTGGACTCCCCCTGCCGCAGCGCCTGCCCGGCCAACGTGGACATTCCGGGGTACCTGGCGCTTGTGAGCGAGGGCCGCATCGCCGAGGCGCTGCGCCTGCACCGCGAGCGGAACCCGCTGGCCGCCGTGTGCGCCCGCGTGTGCTTCCACTCCTGCGAGACCAAGTGCCGCCACACGCTGGTGGACGGCGAGTCCGTGGCCATCCGCGGGGTCAAGCGCTTCATGGCGGACCAGGAGGTCACCGTGCAGCTGCCCGACGTCCGCGAGAACCCCGAAAACGCGAAAAAGAAGATCGCGATCATCGGGGCGGGCCCTGCCGGGCTCTCCTGCGGGTACTTCCTGGCGCGCATGGGCTACAAGCCGCAGATCTTCGAGGCCGAGGAGCGCCCGGGCGGCATGCTGGTGCAGGCCATCCCGGCCTACCGCCTGCCCCGCGAGATCCTCGCCCGCGAGGTCCGCATGATCGAGAACATGGGCGTCGAGATCCTGACCGGCAAAAAGCTCGGCCGGGACTTCACGCTGGAGGGCCTGAAGGAGCAGGGCTATGAGGCCGTGTTCCTCGGCGTGGGCGCGCCGCAGGGCTCCAAGATGGGCATCCCCGGAGAGGACGCGGACGGCGTCGTGGACGCCATGGAGTTCAACAAGACCTACAACATGCGCGGGTCCGTGCCCGTCGGGAAAAAGGTCATCATCGTCGGCGGCGGCAACTCCGCCGTGGACGCCGCCCGCACGGCCCTGCGCCTGGGTGCCGAGAGCGTCACCATCGTCTACCGCCGCAGCCGCGAGGACATGCCGGCCTACGACGAGGAGATCGAGGAGGCGACGCACGAGGGCGTTGAGCTCATGATGCTCACCCTCCCCGAGGCCATCCTCACGGAGAACGGCAGGGTCTGCGGCGTGCGCTGCCGCCACATGTCGCTGGCGGGCTTCGACCGCAGCGGCCGCCGGCGCCCCGAGGCCGCCGGCGACTCCTTCGTCCTGCCGGCGGACCAGGTCATCTCGGCCATCGGCCAGGCGCTGGACCTGGACGCCCTCCTGGGCGGGGTCGCGGTGAAAAAGCAGAACAAGCAGTTCATCGAGGTGAACCCGGTCACGGGCCAGACGAGCGCGGGCTGGATCTTCGGCGGCGGCGACGCCGTCACGGGTCCGGACTCCGTGGTCGGCGCGGTGTCCGCGGGCGAGCGGGCCGCCGTCGGCATTGACCACATGCTCACGGGCGCAAACCACGCCTTCTGGCGCACGGACAAGCCGGTGCCGGTCGCCTTCGACCCCGAGGAGGCCCCCGCCGCCTTCGCCCGCGAAAAGATGCCCACCATCCCCGTGGAGCGTCGCAAGAACAGTTTCGAGGAAGTCGAGCACTGCTGGGAAGCGCCCGTGGCCACGCGCCAGGCGAAGCGCTGCCTCCGGTGTGAATTCGGCAAACGCGTTTGAACACCAAGGAGACAACCATGAGCGAGACAACTGTGGCAACGGTGAATCTCACCATCAACGGCGCCGCCGTGCAGGCGGAGCAGGGGATGTCCATCCTCCAGGCGGCCCGCGCCGCCGGAATCCGCATCCCCGCGCTCTGCTATCTTGAGGGCATCCAGTGCATCGGCGCCTGCCGCGTCTGCCTGGTGGAGGTCGAGGGGGCCCGCGCCCTCGCGGCCGCCTGCTCCACCCCCGCCACCCCCAACATGGTCGTGCGCACCAACAGCCGCCGCGTCCGCGAGGCGCGCCGCACGGTCGTCGAACTGCTCCTCTCGGAGCACGCGGGCGACTGCACGACCTGCGACCGCAACGAGGACTGCGAACTCCAGAAGCTCGCCCACGAGCTGGGGATCCGCGAGAACCGGTACGTGGGCGAAACCGCCGCGCCGCGCATGGACCTGTCCACCCCCGCCCTGGTGCGCGACAACAGCAAGTGCATCAAGTGCCGGCGCTGCGTGAGCGTCTGCGGCGAGGTGCAGGGCGTGGGCGCGCTCTTCCCGCAGGGGCGCGGCTTCGACAGCGTGATCGGCCCCGCGTTCGCGCGCGAGCTGGCCTCGGTGCCCTGCGTCCAGTGCGGCCAGTGCGCCGCCGTCTGCCCCGTAGGCGCCATCACGGAGGCGCAGCACATCGAAAAGGTGTGGAACGCCATTGACGACCCGGACATGCATGTCGTCGTCCAGACGGCCCCGGCCATCCGCGCCGCCCTCGGCGAGTGCTTCGGCTACGAGCCCGGCACCCTGGTGACGGGCAAGATGGTCGCCGCCCTGCGCCGCCTCGGCTTCGACGGCGTCTTTGACACCAACTTCACGGCGGACCTCACGATCATGGAGGAGGGCACCGAGCTGCTCACCCGCCTGAAGAGGGCGCTGGTGGACGGCGAGCAGGTGCCCCTGCCCATGTTCACGAGCTGTTCCCCCGGCTGGATCAAGTTCGCCGAGTACTACCACCCCGACATCCTGCCGAACCTGAGCACGTGCAAGTCGCCCCAGCAGATGTTCGGCGCCATCGCGAAGACGTACTACGCGAAGAAGCTCGGCAAGAAACCCGAGGAGATCTTCTGCGCCTCCGTCATGCCCTGCACCGCCAAGAAGTTCGAGTGCTCCCGTCCCGAAATGACCGACAGCGGCGTGCAGGACGTGGACGCCGTCCTTACCACCCGCGAGCTGGGGCGCATGATCGAGGCGGCGGGCATTGACTTCAAGAACCTCCCCAACGAGGAGATGGACGCGCCCCTCGGCGTCTCCACCGGCGCGGCGGACATCTTCGCCAACACGGGCGGCGTGATGGAGGCCGCTCTCCGGACCGCCTACGAGCTTGTCACCGGGCGGCCCCTCCCCGCGGACAATCTCCATGTGGCGCCGATCATGGGGCTTGAGGGCATCAAGGAGGCCTCCCTCACGATCGAGGGCACCGTGGAGGCGTGGAGATTCCTGGAGGGGGTCACGGTGAAGGTGGCCGTGGCCCACGGGCTGGCCAACGCCGACAAGCTCATCAAGAGCATCAAGTCGGGCGAGCGCCAGTACCACTTCATCGAGGTGATGACCTGCCCCGGCGGCTGCATCGGCGGCGGCGGCCAGCCCCGCTTCTGCACCGACGACGTCCGCAAGGCCCGCATAGCAGCCATTTACCAGGAGGACGAGGGCCGGCCGCTGCGCAAGTCCCACGAGAACCCCGCCATCAAGCAGATCTACGAGGAGTTCCTTGGCCATCCGCTCGGCGAGGTGTCCCACCACCTCCTGCACACGCGCTACACGCCCCGCGAGAAGGTGTGACCTGACCCGCCCCCTGCATTTCGCGGGCGGGCGGCCCTTTCGGGCCGCCCGCCCGTTCCTTTCGGGGCGTGCTCGGAAGGGGGATGCCCTGGAGCGAAATGCGGTTGTGATGCCATGGATGCCGGGACCGCCCAGGGAGGGGACACGGGCTGGAAGCCCGTGTCCCCCCAGCATCCGGCTCCGGCATCCTCGTTCAGACAAAGAGCGGCGCGCCCCCGTGACGCCCCCCCCCGCCGCCCCCATCGGTGTTCATCGCCGTTCATCGGTGGTTCCCTCCCCGTTTCCTTAAACAGCAACGGGCGGACGGCCCTTTCGGACCGTCCGCCCGGATGTTCCAGACGGGCTCCCCGGCTTACAGGGAGTCGAAATTCCGCTGCCAGGGGGTGCCGTTCTCGGACGCCACCTGGCGCTCGGCGAGCATCTGCACCTTGTTCTGGTAGTCGGGAACGCGGTTGGCCACGACGGTGGCCTCAATGGCCTTCTGGGCGTCCACGGGCAGCGCCTCGCGGAAGCCCCACTTGGGCGCGTCCACCGTGCCGAGGTTCTCATAGACACCGATGTTCTTGCCGTCCAGCGTGCGGTAGTACACGCCCCAGTTGCCCCGCAGCAGGCACTCGGCCCACTTCTGCGTGGTCACGCCCAGGCTGTCCGTCACGGGCAGGCGGGCGAAGAAGTACTCGTTCGACCGGGCGATCTCCATCTCGCGCATGTAGAAGGAGGCGTACTCCTCCTGCAGCGCCGGATCCACCCACTTCGCGGCCGCGGCCTTGTCGCGCAGCGACTGCACGGCGCCCAGGCGCATGGTGTAGTCGTACTTCTGCGGCATGAGGGGCATCGCCTCCTTCACCTGGATCAGGAGACGGTCAATGTTGTGCACCAGGGCGTCCTTGGTCGCGATGCTGCGGGCGTTGGCCTCCTCCAGCTCGCCCACATAGCCCGTGAGCCGCTCCACTTCCGCCACCAGGCCGCGCTGGCGGGCCTGGATGATCGCCGTCTCGTTGCGCAGGTCCTCGTAGACGGCCTGGGCGTTCGCGAACTCCTCGTTCTTGTCGGCGATCTGCTGCTCCACGGAGGAGAGCTGGCTCTGGCGCTCGGACAGCGTCCCGTTGGTGGACTCCACCTGGCCGTTCAGCTGCTCCAGCTGCTGGGACTTCTCGCTGATGAGGCGCTCCAGTTCGATCCGGCGCTCCTCGGTGATCTCCACGCCGGACCCGTCCGCGGCCGGAATGGACTGCAGCGTGGCGATGCGGCTGTTCAAGCTGGCAATCTGCTGCTCCCGCTCCGCGATCTGGCCCTTGAGCGGGCTCTGCAGCGATGCGGGCAGGAAGGCCAGATAGTCGTCCAGGAACGGACGCGCAAGGATGCCGCCGAGGATGAAGATAATCCACGTGACAATCACGACCATCGGGCTGAGGCCGCCCTTCTTGGCCGTGATGCTCTTGCCGCTCCTTCCCACGGGGCCGCTGGGGCCGCTGGGGCCGGTCGAGGCCGCGCCGATGCCCGCGCCCACACCGCCGAAGCCCATGTCCATGCCGCCGCCGAAGCCCGTGTCGGGGCCGAAATCGGGGGCGGGAGTGCTGGCCCCGGGGGCCGCGCCCCCGAAGGCGTCCGGGGCGCCGATGGCGGGCGTCTCCACGCCGAAATCCGCCTCACCGAAGACCGGAGTCTCCGGGGCCTGCGCCGGCGCGGGCGTCGGGGTGCCAAAGGAAAACGTGGAATCCGCCGGGCCGAAGGCGCTGTCAAAGATCGGCGTGTCGAGGCTGGTGTCGGGGCCGGGCCCAATGTCCGGGGTCTCGGGGGAGAAATCGCTGTCTGCGGCGAGATCCTGGAAGCCCGTTCCGCCACGCCCAAGGCCGAACGAGGACACCTGTCCCACATCATCGAATCCGGGGGGCGGCGGTTTGATGTTGCCGCCCGCGGGCATGGGCGTCTCGATGTTAATGTCGCCGACAGGCGGCAAGCCGCCCTGTGCGCCCGGATCGTGCGTCTCAAAATTCGCCAGCGGAGGAAGCTCGCTTTCGTCGAGTCCTCCACCCGAATCAAAGTCGCTCAGCGGCGGAAGATTGCCGGCGCCCATGTCGTCTGCCGGTCTCTTCTCGTTCTCTTCCGGGGGCTCCGCGCCAAAAAGGTTGTCATCGGCCATCAGACCTACCTCCGTTCGCGTGTTTCTACCGTCTCAGTCCATTGGACCACGCTGTGCATTCTAGCATGGACGGGCAAAAGTGTCAAGAATCTTTTTACAAAAAAATCGCCCGGGGGAAACGGGCATCCGAGGCCCCTGGAGACCCCAAATCCGCCGTTCTCCCGCGAGTTTCCGTACAAGCTCCGTCAGAATCTGCGATTTCCCCGAAAGCGGGCACCCGTCATTTCAGGGCATGACCACTCCGATTGTCAAGAGTATATTTGCGTAAATCCGCTGTTCGCCCGTCACAATCTGGAGGCACGTGTCCGGACCGGAAGCCTCCTCGTAAAAGGTGAACCGGTCATAGGAGACCAGCGGCACCTCCTGGAGAAGACTGCGGAACTCGTGAAAGATGGCGGGTTCCGGGCCGTCCGCCGGCTCCATGACCGCCGCCTCCTCGACGGGAATCGCCGTGAGCACCACCTTGAGGACATCGGTGGCCGAAGGCATGCCCGGCGCCAGGTTCAGGTACACCAGGGCCGCATTGTCCCCCAGTTGCGTGCTGGCGGGATAGTTGCCGTCCGTGATGAGCACCCGGGAGCCGTGCCCGGCGGATGCCAGGGCCTCCAGAATCTCGGGATGGGTCAGTCGCTGTTTAAGCATGGTTTCCTCTCTTCTCCGTGCGGACTTCCGCCATCATAGACCAATGCGCCCGCGCATTCAACCAGGGGCGTCAGTATTCCTCGGAAAACGGCGCCGCGCCGAAAAGCCGCTCGACCTCGGGCAGCAGGCCCGGCTCGCGGCTGGCCAGCTGCTGCAGGACGTTCATCGCGCCGCCCCAGTCCCCCAGGGCAAGACGGCAGCGTCCGAGCCCCAGGGCCGCATGCACCATGAGCTCCGCCGCCCCCTCCCGGCGGCCGAGCACCCGCTCGTACTCCGCGGCGGCCGCGGCGGGATCGTTCATCCGCTCCAGCACGCGTCCCAGGGAAAGGTGGATGTCCGCCACATCCGGGGCCCTGCCCGTGCGGAGGGCGGCCTCATAGTGCCGCCGCGCGCCCGCCGGATTCTTGAGCACGTCCTCATACGTCACGGCGAGATTATAATGCACCCGGGCCGACCCGGGGTTCTCGGCCAGCGTCGCGCGGAAGAGCCGTTCGTTGTCGTGCCAGTCGGCGTTGCGCGCCGCCGTCAGGGGAAGAAAGAGCAGCACCAACGCCAGGGCCGCCGCGGGCATGACCCGGCGGAACGCACCCCGCTCCCGGTGGATGCCCTCCATGAAGGCCCACCAGAACCCCGCCATGGGCACGTACATCCAGTGCTCCGCCAGCGGCGCGTTGATCGGAAACACCCCCGAAATGGGCAGCCACGCGGCGATGAACCAAAGGATGCCCCCGGCGATCCGGAACCGGCCCGACCGGACGGCCAGCACCCCGGCGGCTACCAGGGCAAGGAACGCCGCCGCCCCGGGCAGCGCCAGCCATCCGGGATAGCCGTCCAGGGTCCACTCCATGTGCAGCCCCGTGGGCAGGAAGAGCAGGCGCAGATACAGGGCAAACGCCTGAAAAACGTCCACCAGGCGGTTTCCCAGCGGGGCCGCCTCCGTCGCCGCCGCGTCCGCCGGGGCGAAATTCAGGACTGTGGCCCGAAGGGCGATGTAGGTCCCCACCACGAGCACCGCCGCCGCCAGGGGGGCAAAATGCCCGGCCGCGCGCGGCGCCGCCTCCTCCGCAGACGCGCGTTTTGCCGCCCAGTCCACCCCCAGCACCACCGCCAGCAGCACGGGAAACACGAGGCTGGATTCCTTGCTCAGCAGGGCCCCCGCCAGGCACGCCATCCCCGCAGCCCCGGCGAGGGCGCGGCGCGCGCCGCCGCGCCCGGAAAGGCACAGCAGCAGCGCCGCAAACATGAGCGCGGCGGACATCATGTCCGCCCGGCCGCTGATGTAGGCCACGGCCTCCGTGTGCAGGGGATGCACCGCGAAGACCGCCGCAGCCCCGGCGGCGGCCGCGACAGGGGTGCCCAGCCGCAGGAGCAGCAACAGGAGCAGCACGGCAGCCAGGGCGTGCCAGCCGATACTGTCGAGGTGAAACACCAGGGGGGGCACGTCCGGATAGCCTTTTCCCGACGCGGCCGTCGCCTCGGGGGAGGGCCCCCCGGAGAGCAGATAATCCGCCATGAACGAGACGGAGAGCAGGGGCCGGTAGAAGTTTCCCTGCCCCATGCCGAAGGCATGCTGGTCCTCAAGAAAGAGCTGGCCGATCTTGGAGGGGTCCTGAACGTGGCGGTGCAGGAGCACGGACGACACATCGTCCCACACCCACCCCCCGTCCAGGGTGTTCACATAGGCGGCCGCCGCAAGGACGGCCACCGCCGCCCCGGCCAACCAGACCCGCTGGCGTGTGTTCATCGGTCGCGCTTTGTCCGTCCCGGAGGGGGGGTCAACTCTGGCGCTTCCTGGGTCCGGGACACTCCCACAGGAAGTTGACGGGCTTGTACTCCAGCTCCACGGACTGCTGGTCGCCGATAATCCGGACCAGGCGCAGCAGGTCCTGGTCGTTCTCCTGGGAACCCACCTTCGCGGGCCGGTAGAACTCCTCGCCCTCGCGAATCTTGAAGGTCTCCTCCTGCTGGGTTTCGGGGTTGGTCACCGACAGGAACGAGTAGATTTCGCTGCCCGACTTCATGAACCCCGTCACCACCACGCTCGGCCGGGCCATCATCAGCTCGGCGTCGCGCTCGGCCTTGGCGTAGCGGTCGCTTTCGGGCTGGAGAATCTTGTACAGCTCGCAGCAGGCCTTCACCTTGACCCAGCGGTTGTCCTGCCGGAAACTGCGGATGCCGTCCTCAATGTCCCGCTGGATCATGCCCAGGGCGGCGCGGCCGTTGTCCGTCGCCGACATCTGCATCTTCATGCCGTTGAAACTGGCGACCAGAGCGGCTGCGGCATCGGACCCCATCCCCCCCTCGGCGAACAGCGCGCTCAGGTTTCCCTTCATGGTCGCGTGATGCTCCTCGGGGGTGGGTTCCGGCGGGGGCGGCGGCGTCTCCGGCGGCGGCGGCGGGGGCGGCTCGGGCGCGCAACCCGGCGCGGCCGCAAGAAGCAGAAGCATGCACGCCAGACCAACCAGAAGATGCTTTCCCATCGCAATATTCCTCTTGTTTTGACCGAATCTCCTCGGAGCCAATGCTACCACAGCCTCCGGGGGGGATACAATTCCAACCCCGAAAAACGGGTGCGGGCCCGGGGGGGGATTCTGGTATGATGGGCCGGCGCGCCGCCGCGGGATCCCCCCGCGCGCGGCACCCGCCGGACAGGGCGCATGGGAACACCTACCTCCGTTGACTGATTTCAAGGAAAACGCGGGCATCGCCGCCGCTTTCACCCAAATGGGCAGGCTTCTGGAACTGTCCTCCGACGAGTCCGCCCGCGTGCGCGCCCTCCTGCGGACCGCGGACCTCCTGCTCGCCTGCCCAGAGTCCGTGGAGACCCTGGCCCGCGAGAACCGCCTGCGCGCGCTCACCGGCATCGGCGCCTCGGCCGAACGGATCATCCGCGAATGGCTGGAAAGCGGGCGCATCGAGCAGCTGGAGCGCCTGCGCCTGCGCGTGCCCGAAACCGTGCTGGACCTCCTCGATGTCGAGGTGCTCAACCCGGTCCAGGTGCGCACCCTTTCCGTGGAGCACGGCATCGCCTCGGCGGAGCAGCTCCGCGAGGCCTGCCTGGCGGGACGGGTCGCCGCCATGAACGGGTTTGGCACGGAGCTGGAGAACCGCATCCTGAACAGCCTTCAGTCGCTGGACGAGCGGCAGGGCCGCTACCGCATCAATCTGGCCTCCGCCGAGGCGGAGCGCATTCTCGGCCACCTGCGGGCTGCGGGGGAGGACGGGGAGAGTTCTGTCGCCGGACGCGTTCGCCGCTGCCGCGAGCTGGCCGAGAAGATCGTCCTGGTCGCCTCCTCGAAAAACCCCGGGGCGCTCGTGAGCGCCTTCCTCGCAACGCCGGGGGCCACCGAGGCCACCTACCGCCTCCACACCTCGGCGAGAATCCGCATGGAGTCCGGCATTCCGGCGGTGCTGCATGTGACCCCCCCGGAGCGTTTCGTCCCCTCCCTCGTCCACCACACGGGGTCCCGCGGACACCACACCATGCTCCGTTACCACGCCGAGAAGCGCGAACTGCGCCTGACGACCAGCCAGTTGCTGGATGCGTCCGGCACGCCGGTCCCCTGCCGGGACGAGGAGGCCCTTTACCGGACCCTGGGCCTCCCCTGGATCCCGCCCGAACTGCGGGAGAACACCGGCGAGTTTGAGCTGAAGAAGACGCCCCGGCTGGTGGCGCCCGGGGATGTGCGCGGCATCGTGCACTGCCACACCACCTGGTCCGACGGCCGCGACACCCTGCCGGACATGGCGCGCACGGCGCGCGAGCTGGGGTACCAGTACATTGCCGTCACGGACCACAGCCAGTCGGCGGACTACGCCAACGGCCTCGACCGCGCCCGCGTACTCAAACAGCACGCCGAGATAGACCGGCTCAACGCGGCGCTTCCCCCGTTCCGCATCCTCAAGGGCATCGAGGCGGAAATCCGCGTCAACGGCACGCTGGACTATGACGACGACACCCTCGCCCTCTTCGACGTGGTCATCGTGTCCGTCCACACGGAAACGGACATGAGCCGCCGCGAGGCGACGCGCCGCGTGATCCGCGCGATGGAGCAGCCCCATGCCATGATCCTCGCGCACCCCACCGGACGGGTGCTCCTCAACCGGCCCGGCTACCTGCTGGACCTGGACGCCGTGGCGGACGCCGCCGCCGCCAACCAGGTGGCCATTGAAATCAACGCCAACCCGTCCCGGCTGGACCTCGACTGGCGGCACCTGCGCCGCGCCCGCGACCGGGGCGTGAAGTTTGTCATCGGCCCCGACGCGCACCAGACCGCGGGGCTCTGGAACATCCCCTTCGGCGTGGGCATCGCCAGAAAGGGATGGCTGGCGCCCGAGGACATCCTCAACTGCAAACCCGCCGGGGAGTTCCTGAAATGCCTCCGAAAAGGGTGACCGCCGCCGAGCGCGGGCGCGCGGAGGAGATTTACCGCATCCTGGAGGAATGCTATCCCGACGTGCGCTGCACCCTGGAGTACCGCAGCCCCTTCCACCTGCTGGTCATGACCATCCTCGCCGCGCAGTGCACCGACGCGCGCGTGAACCTGGTCTGCCGCACCCTGTTTGACCGCTTCTCCACCCCCCGCGACTTCATGAACGCCCCCGCCGGGGAGCTGGAGCGGGAAATCCACTCCTGCGGTTTTTTTAACCAGAAGGCGAAATCCATCCGTCAGACTTCCCGCATGCTGGAGGAGGAATACGGCGGAATGATGCCGGACACGATGGAGGCCCTCCTGCGCATGCCCGGCGTGGGGCGCAAGATCGCCAACGTGATCCTCGGCGAGTGCCACGGGAAACCCGCCGTCATCGTGGACACGCACTGCCAGCGTCTCGCCTTCCGCATGGGATTCACCAAACGGGAGGATCCGGCGGGTGTGGAGCGCGACCTCATGCGGCTCTGGCGGGAGGAGCACTGGACCCTTTTCTCGCACCGCCTGGTCTACCACGGGCGCGCCGTCTGCACCGCCCGCGCCCCCAAGTGCGCCGAATGCCGCATTAATCTTCTGTGCCCGAAGCGGGGGGTCGGAAAAACCGCCCCCGGAAAAACGAAGACACCATGACTCCCGGCAAGGAACCCGCGAAGAAGAAACCCGGACGGAAGGCTTCCCCGGCGAAACGGAAACCCGCCGACCCCCACCAGCCCGACCTTTTTGACGTGGCCGGGGAAACCCCTCCCGAAAAGCCGAAATGCACCCGGACGAAGAAGTCCCCCGCCACGCCCGCAGCGGAGAAGAGGCCCAAGGCCTCCCCCCGGCCCGCCCCGCCGGCGCAACCCGCGCCCATACCCCGAAGCACCCCCCGGGTCCCGGAGAGGAGAACGGAACGCGCCGATGAGCTTCCCCAGCCCGCCGCGCGGGTTCCCCATCTTTTTCTCGCCGTTGTGGCCTATGTCGCCGTCGTGCTGGTCTATGACACCTTTGTCACCCTGGGTGATGTGCGCACCATTAACTGGGCGGTGTTCGCCTGGCGGCCGGCGCATCTGGCGGCGCTGCTTCAACCCTTTCTGGGGCGCGGCCTGACCCAATGGCTCCACTCCCCCCTTCTGGAACAGTTCGACCTCTTCAAACTGACCGCCTGGGGCATCATCCCCTTCCTCCTGTGCCTGTGGCGGCTCGACACCGGCTGGTTCGGGCTGGACCGGTGGAAACGCTCCGACCGCGCCCTGCTCCTCGTGGCCTGCGTGCTGGCCGTCGCCGCCGTGGGGCTGGTGCGCCTGGTGCCCCAGCTCGCCGAAATCTACCCCGCCGCCCCGCGCGGCCTCGCGTTTTCAAAACGGCTCCTCCTCCTGGGGGGAGGGCTGCTGTGGGTCGTCTCGTGGATGCCCGCGTGGGAGTTCCTCCACCGTTACTTCCTCCTGCGCAGGGTTGCCGCCGACTTCCCCAAGTACGGCTGGCTGGTCGTGCCCCTCAGCGAAACGCTCTACCACCTCCAGAAGCCGCCCCTGGAGGCGGCCGGCATGCTCGTCTTCTCCCTCATCGCCACCTGGTGGACCCTCAAGCGGCGCAACCTGCTCCTCCCCCTGCTCGTCCATCTGGTCATTGAGGTCGCCCTTCAAGTCCTGCTCGTTGTCTGAGGCCCCTCAGGGGACCCCGGGCCGGCCTGTCTCGGCGGAAACGCCCTCCGGTACCGGAAACAGCGAAACCAGCACGTTCTCCCCCTCGACCCGGCAATGGTACGCCCGCAGCGGGCGCCCGTCGCCGCCGACGCAGGCCCCCGTCGCCAAATCGTAGCGCCACCCGTGGCGCGGGCAGACCACCACGCTCCCCTCGCGGCGGCCGCCGGACAAATCGGCCCCCTGGTGGCGGCAGCAGTTCTCCATCGCCCGCAGCACGCCCTCCCCATCCATGTACACCCGCACATGCCGCCCCACCACCCGCACCGAACGCGACACCCCCGGCGTGAACTCCGCTACCTTCGCCACACGCACAAACTCCATGACAGCCTCCTGGGGGGGGCGCGGCGGGTTGTGCCGCGCGGCACACACCGGTACAATGGCACCGTCGCCGGTGGACGGAATAACTCTACCACCCGGGCGCGTTCTTCTTCGCATCGGCGTCAGCCGGAAACCAAAGGAGCGGAAACATGTCGGACGCGGAAAACAGCGCGAAACACTTCAGGGCGGACATGGCGGTCGCGGAGGCCATGGCGGTGCATCCCCGCGTGGCCGAAGTCTTCGCCGCCTTCCACCTCGGCGGCTGCGCCCACTGCGGCATCAGCCACTACGAGACCATCGAGCAGGTCTGCGCCGCCTACGGCGTCGAGGTCGAAATGCTCCTCGAGGTCCTCGAGGGCATCATGGAAAAAGATCCCCTCCCCGAAGCCGGCCAGTAGGCCCGGCGCTTCCAGAGCCCAAATCAAATGATGGTTCCGGCTGGCCCGCCCCGCGCGGACCAGCCGTTTTCTCTCCCTAATCGCCGACGGCGTTCCGATAATGGTCGCCGCGTCGGCCGGGGCGTTGGCGGGCACGAGATGGCTTCGGTCGCTGCGCTCCTTCGCAATGACACGCTACCCCCCGTCATGGCGAACGAAGTGAAGCCATCTCGTTCCCGCCAACGCACCGGCCGGCGCGGTGTTTTCCTGCACGAGTGCCCGCGTTTCTTGAGAAGCCGTTTCCGGCTGGTATATGGTTTGACCATGCGGCGCTTTCCGGCGCCGGGGTGTCCCACGCAGGTCTGGATTGCGGCCCATGAGCAAGAGTCCCTATCAGCCGCCCTACACACTCACCCCCGCCATGCTTCGCCTGGTGGCGGAGATCGGCGAGATGGTGGGCCGTTACACGGCCCTGGCCGAACAGGCGCTGACACCAAAACTCCGGCGCGACAACCGCATCCGCACCATCCACGCCTCCCTGGCCATCGAGGCCAACACGCTCACCCTGGAGCAGGTCACCGCCGTGATTGCGGGCCGGCGGGTGCTGGGGCCGCCCCGCGAGGTGCAGGAGGTGAAAAACGCCTTTCAAGCCTATGAGGCCCTGGAGCAGTGGGCCCCCTTCCGGGAGGCGGACCTCCTCGCCGCCCACGGCATCCTGATGGCCGGTCTGGTGGACCGTCCCGGGGCCTATCGCCTGGGCAAGGTGGGGGTGTTCCGCGGGAAGACCCTGGTCCACATGGCCCCGCCCGCGGCCCGGGTTCCGGGGCTGGTGCGGAATCTCCTGGAGTGGATCGCCAGAACGGAGGAGCATCCGCTGGTGGTCGCCTGTCTCGCGCACTACGAGCTGGAGTTCATCCACCCCTTCGACGATGGCAACGGGCGCATGGGAAGGCTGTGGCACACCCTCCTCCTGCGCGGCTGGCGGCCCCTGCTTGCCTACTTGCCCGTTGAAACGGTGGTGCATGAATGCCAGGAGGACTACTACCGCGCCCTGGCCGAATCCGACAGGGCCGGGGACGCCTCCCCGTTTATCATGTTCACGCTCGGGGCGCTTTCCCAGGCCCTGGCCAATGTGGCGACCGACCAAGTAACCGACCAAGTAACCGACCAAGTAGCGCGGCTGTTGCGGGTGTTCGGCGGGGGCGAGGTGAAGGCAGGTGACCTGATGGCGGCGCTGAAACTTTCCCACAGGGCGTCTTTCCGGACCTCCTATCTGGATCCGGCACTGGCGGGGGGATGGATTGAACGGACAGACCCCGAGTCTCCCAGAAGCCCGGCGCAGGCTTACCGGCTGACGGAACGGGGGCAAAGATGGTTGCGCGACAATGAATAGAATCTCCTTTGTTCTTGCGGTTGCTCTCTTCCTGGCGGTTTCAGGTGCCGCATCCGCCGCCCCCCTGAACATCGCCTTCCTGAGCGCCGAGAGCGCGGCGGAGAAAATCGGGCCGCATGAGCGGGGCGCGTGGGAGACGGCGCAGACGCTGGGGAACGCCACGCTGCTGCTGTTGCAGGAGTCGGGAGAGTTTCAGGACCCGCAGGGCGCGGTCCGGAAACTGGAGGAGTTCCAGGTGGTCTGGTACCACCAGGGGGACGCCATCGCTTACAACGCCATGTACAGCGGCCCGGCGATCACCGCCCTCCGGTCCTATATTGGAAACGGCGGCGGCGCGCTGCTGTCGGGCGGCGCGCTGGCGCTCATTGACAATCTCGGCGTGGAGAGCTACATCCGGTCGCAGCGGCGGAACATCGAGAACTACCGCGACCCTGCCGCGCTGGTGCCGGAGGAACCCGCCCACCCGGCCTTCGCCGGGCTGCCGCTGGAGGACGGGCGCATCTGGCTGAGCGCGGGCGGGTGCCGGGCCCTGGCGGACTTCTACTGGGGCGGCCCGGGTGCGGCGATGGTGCTGGGGAACACCCCGCGCGGCGTGGAGCGGCCGTTGGCGGAGTACACCGTGGGCAAGGGCCGCTTCATCGTCTTCGGATGGCGCTGGCCCGACTATGCGGACATGGAAAACCCCCACCGCGAGAACCTGCTGCGCCTGACATCGAACCTGCTGGCCTATCTGGCCGCGCCGGACACCTGGGTGCCCTTCGCCATCCGCACCAAGTTCCCCGCGCGGCGGCACCCCGAAACGCCCGGTGTCACGGAGCAGCAATGGCGCGCCCTGCGCATGGCCGTCGAGGACCTGTCGAAGTCGTTCCCGGACGCCTATCCCGGCGGCGCGGGGTTCCTGGAGCGGCTGGCGGTGCTGGAGGCGGAGCAGGGCGCCCTTTCCGCCGGGAGCGGGCCGGAGGCCCACGCGGGGATCGTGGAGCGGTTCGCGGCGCTCCAGCGCGAGGCGCTGCTGGCCAACCCGCTGCTGGACTTCGACCGCCTGCTGATGATCCGGCGCTCCGCCGAGAACCCCGGCCTGCTCCACAACTCCTACGGCAACGACGACCTGCCCCCCGCGGCGTACCAGAACACCGTGGTCTCGCTGGACTACAAAACGCCGGGGGCCGCGCCGGAGACCCTGTACACGCCGCCCGCCGACGTGTATCTTGGCGACCTGGACCTGCACTGGGACGCCGAACGGATGCTCTTTTCCATGCCCGACGACACGGGCAAGTGGAACATCATGGAGCTGCGCCTCGCCGACGGCCAGTGCGCGCGGGTGTCCACCATCGAGGCCCCGGACATCCACAACTACGACGCGTGCTACCTGCCCGACGACCGCATCGTGTTCACCTCGACGGCCCCCATCATCGGCGTGCCCTGCCTCGGCGGGCGGTCCAAGGTGGCCAACCTCTACCTGCGCGGGCTTGACGGCGGCATCCGCCGCCTGACGAACGACCAGGACCACAACTGGTGCCCGGCGGTGCTGAACGACGGGCGGGTGCTCTACCAGCGCTGGGAGTACGCCGACATCGCCCACGCCTTCACGCGCCTGCTCTTCAGCATGAACCCCGACGGCAGCCGCCAGATGGAGTACTACGGCAGCAACTCCTTCTGGCCGACGGCCATGTTCTTCGCGCGGCCCGTGCCGGGCCACCCGACGAAGGTGGCCACCATCGTCGGCGGCCACCACGACGAGCCCCGCCAGGGGGAGCTGGTCATCCTCGACCCGACCCTCGGCCGCACGGAGACCAACGGCGTGGTCCAGCGGATTCCCGGCTTCGGCGAGAAGGTGGAGCCCGTGATCCTCGACGGGCTCATCTCCACGAGCTGGCCCCGCTTCCTGCATCCGTACCCCCTCAGCGAGAAATACTTCCTCGTGTCCTGCCGCCCCGCATGGGATGCCCTCTGGGGCGTGTACCTGGTGGACGTCTTCGACAACTTCACGCTCCTGTACGAGGAGCCGGGCCGGGCGATGTTCGAGCCCGTCGCCCTGCGCCGGACGCCGCGTCCCCCGGTGATCCCCGACATCGTGAAGCCCGAAAAGAAGACCTCGGAGGTCATGCTCGCCGATGTCTATGTCGGCCCCGGACTGGCCGGGGTGCCCCGGGGCTCCGTGAAATCCCTGCGGCTCATCAGCTACGACTTCACCTTCCACGGTCTCGGCGCGGAGCCGGACCGGGTGGGGCTGGACGGCCCCTGGGACGTGAAGAAGATCGTCGGCACGGTGCCCGTGGAGGACGACGGCTCGGCGTATTTCCGCATGCCCGCCATGACCCCCGTCGCCGTGCAGCCGCTGGATGCCGACGGCAAGGCGCTCGCCCTCATGAGGAGCTGGATGACCGGCGTTCCCGGTGAGACCCTGTCCTGTGTGGGCTGCCATGAGCGGCAAAACAACACGAGCGCGCCGGGGATGCAGCCGAAGGCCTTCCGGCGTCCGCCCTCCGACATCGCCCCGTGGCACGGCCCCCAGCGGGGCTTCTCCTTCGAGCGCGAGGTCCAGCCCGTGCTGGACGCATACTGCGTGGACTGCCACGGCCCGGACACCGGCCCCTTCGACCTCACGGCCAAACCGGCGGAGCGGGTGCCCTCGGCGTTCCAGATGCACTTCTCGCCGTCCTACATGGAGCTGCGCCGCTGGGTGCACACGCCCACGCTGGAGAGCGACGCGCACCTGCTCCCCGCGCGGGCCTTCCACGCGGACACCAGCCGCCTCGTCCAGATTCTCCGCGACGGGCATTACGGCGTGAGCCTCTCCCCCGAGGCATGGGACCGCCTCGTCACCTGGATAGACCTCAACGCCCCCTTCCACGGCACGTGGAAGGAGGGGGTCGCGTCCATCCCGGAGAAGCATGACCTGGCGCTTAAGGGCGCGGCGCGGCGGCGTGAGCTGCACGCGCGGTATGCCGGGATGGACGAGGATCCCGAGGCGATCCATCCCGCGCCCGTGCTGGAGAAGCAGGCCGCCGCCCCGGCGGAGACGCCCGCTGAACTCGTCATGGGCGGGCCCGTGACCGCGCCAGCCGTACCCGCCGGAACCCCCGCAGTGGAGCGCGTGGACCTCGGCGACGGCATGGCGCTGGAGCTGGTGCGCGTGGCGCCGGGGGAGTGCGCCCTGGGAACGGACCACGGCCTGCCCAACGAGGCGCCCGCGCGCCCGGTCCGCTTTGAACGGGGCTTCCTCATGGGGCGCTGCGAAATCACCAACGCGCAGTTCCGGCGCTTCGACCCCGCGCACGACAGCGGTCTGGAGACCGGCGAGGCCTACCAGTTCGGCGACGATGAGCGCGGTTTCACCCTGAACCGTCCGGAGCAGCCTGTGGTGCGCGTGTCCTGGGAACAGGCCGCCGCCTTCTGCGATTGGCTCTCGGCGCGCACGGGCCGCCGCTTCGCCCTGCCCACGGAGGAGCAGTGGGAGTACGCCTGCCGCGCGGGCACGACGACCCCGCTCTGGTACGGGACCAACGACAGCGACTTCAGCGCCTGCGAGAACCTCTCCGACGCCACGCACCACACGGTGTTCTACCCCCATGTGCCCACGGCGCTCCCGCCGTGGCGCGCGTCCGAGACCCGCTTCGACGACCACTGGCGCGTGTCGGCCCCCGCCGGCACCTTCGCGGCGAACCCGTGGGGGCTCCACGACATGCACGGGAACGTCGCCGAATGGACCGCGTCAGACTATCCCGCCGGCGGCGGGACCACGCGCAAAGTCGTCCGGGGCGGCTCCTGGCTCGACCGCCCCAAGCGCGCCCGCGCCGCCTTCCGCAACCACTACGAAAAGACGCAGACCATCCACGACGTCGGCTTCCGTGTGGTGGCGGAGGAGTAGGGAAGACCCAACGCAGGGCGCGGAGAGTCAGGTTGGAAAAGACGGCGGCAAGGGGGCTGCAAACTGGCCCCGCGCCGGCAAGCCCGCGCGAAGAAAGGCGGCAGCAAGCTACCGCACTCCAAGGCGCGCGAAGCGCGCGCGGGGATCGAAACCGGTGGTGAAGGGAAGTCTGGAGAGGGAGTCGGGGTTCACGCCGACCCAGGGCCTGCATCGTGCGGAGCACCTTGGACTGCGGCAGCTTGCTGCCGCCTTTCTTCCCGCAGGCTCGCCTGCGGGCCGCCACGGCGAAAGGAGGAAGAGAGCCCCCGTTTCCCAGGCGACACGTCCGGGTCTGCGTGCCTCGCTCCCTCTGCGTTCTCCGCGTCTCCGCGTTGAGTCTTCCCTACCCCTCCAGCGACCAGCCCCGGCGGTAGGGCGGATTCACGAGCCTCTCGGCCTCTTTGCAGTTGGTGACGCGCAGGGCCGCGCCGTCCCATTCGAGGCGGCGGTCCGGGAGGCGGACGGCCACGACGCCCAGCAGCACCATCTCCGTGAGCGCGCCGCCGTACTCGAAATTTGACGATGCGGGCTCGCCGGTCTTGCAGGCGCGGATCCAGTCGCGCTCGTGGGCGCCGTCGGTCTGGGGGATGCGCGGAATGGTTTCGGGGGGCTGCGGGGCCTCCTTGGCAAAGGCCTCGGGCAGCAGATGGACGCCGCCCGCGCCGTGGGAGCCGTGGCGGATGAATCCCTTCTCGCCGATGAAGAGGGCCCCGTTGGTGCCAAAGTCGTAGTCGGCGGGCAGGCCGTCCGGGACGGGCGGCCTGAGGCGGCCGTCATACCAGGTCAGGGCGACGGGCGGCATCGTGCCCCGGGCGGGGAACTGGTGCCGCACGACGCACGCGCGGGGGTAGGTCTCCGCGCTGACCTCCGGCTCGTAGTGCGTCGTGGTGGCCTGCACGCTGGCGGGATGCCCGAGGTCGAGGGCCCAGAAGGCCGGGTCGAGGATGTGGCAGCCCATGTCGCCGAGGGGCCCGGTGCCGAAATCCACGAACCCGCGCCAGGACATGGGGTGGTAGACCGGGTGGTAGGGGCGCTTCTTCGCGGGCCCGAGCCACAGATCCCAGTCCAGCGAGTCCGGCACGGGCGGCTTCTCCTTCGGGCGCGCCATGATCGGGAAGTCCGACCACGGATCCCCGCCCACGGGGCGGTCGCTCCACGCGTGCACCTCGCGGATGGGGCCGATGACCCCGGCCTGCACCCATTCGCGGCAGCGGCGGATGGCGTCGGAGGAGTGCCCCTGGTTGCCCATCTGCGTCTGCACGCCCGCCTCGCGGGCGGCCAGGGTGAGGGCGCGCGTTTCGGCGACGCTGTGCGTGAGCGGCTTCTGGCAGTAAACGTGCTTTCCCCGGCGCACCGCCTCCATGGCGATGACGGCGTGGGTGTGGTCCGGCGTGGCGATGACCACCGCGTCAATCTGGTCGCCCTCGGCGTCAAACATCTTCCGGTAGTCCGTGTGGCGGCGCGCCTTCGGGTAGGCGGCGAGGGTGCCGCCCGCGTATTTGAAGTCCACGTCGCACAGGGCGGCGATGTTCTCCGTCACGGCGCACGCGTCCACATTGCCGCGCCCCATGCCGCCCACGCCGATGCCCGCGATGTTCATTTTCTCGTTGGGCGACAGTTTTCGCGGCACCACGCGCGCGGCGTTCACGCGCGGCGCGGCGGCGGCCAGGGCGGTCGTGGTGGCGGCGGCCAGAAAGGCGCGGCGGGTCAGGTGGTGCGGGTCCATTACCTTGTCTCCTGTTGCGGCGGCGTGCCGGGGCCCCCACTATATTCCAGGCGGCGGCGCGGGTTCACGCCCCGCGCTTGCATTCCGCCGCGCGCCCCCCTAGAGTAAGGGGGCGGCGGGCAGTCCGCCGCGGCGCCGAAAACCGTTCCGGAGACGCAGCGCATGCCGTCAGGGAGTCTCGACCGCGTCCGGGGGAGGGGTCCAGGCCCTTTCTTTTCGCGCGCGCTTTTCCCCCTTCTGGCCGGGCTGTTCTGCGTGGCGGCCTGCGTGGCGGCGCCCGCGCGGGGGGAGCGGCTGGTGTTTGCGGGGGACGCCAATTACCCGCCCTTTGAGTTTCTGGAGGGGGGCGCGCCGTCGGGCTTCACGGTGGAGCTGCTCCGCGCGGTGGCCCGGGTGATGAACTTCGACCTGGAGATCCGGCTGCTGCCCTGGGGGGAGGCCCGGCATCTGCTGGAGACGGGGGAGGTGGACGGCCTGACGGGCTACGCCTACTCCCCGCAGCGGGAAGAGCTGGCGGATTTCAGTGTCCCCCACAGCCTGCTGATTCACGGCGTCTTCTTCCGGAAGGGAACCACCCTTTCGGGGCCCGAGGAGCTGCGCGGCCGCTCGGTGATCGTGCAGGAGGGGGAGATCATGCACGACTGGATTCTCGCGCGGGACGTGGCGAGGCGGGTGGTCACCGTGCCGGACCCGGAGGGCGCCCTGCGGCTGCTGGCCGCGGGGGAGTACGATGTCGCCCTGCTCAACCGGTACCAGGGGCTGTTCCTGTGCGAGCGGCTGGGCCTGTCCAACCTCGACGTGGCCCCGTTCACCCTGAGCGAGTCCTCCTTCTGCTTCGCCGTGAAGAAGGGGCGCGGGGACCTGGTGGGGCGGCTGAACGAGGGCCTGCGCATCCTGAAGGCGACGGGGGAGTACCGGGCCATCTACGAGAAATGGCTGGGCGTGCGCGACCGGGGTTTTCTGGACCGCCATCTCCCCAAGTTCCTCGCCGCGGCGGCGGTCGCCGCGCTTGTCCTGCTGGCCGCCTTTTTCTGGATCGCCACCCTGCGGGTCCAGGTCGCGGCGCACACGGCGGAACTGGCGGCCAGCGAGCGCAAGCACCGGGCCCTTATCGAATCAGCGCCGGACGCCATGCTGATGCACGCGGAGGGCCGCGTGCTGTTCGCCAACGCGGCGGCGGCCCGGCTCTTTCACCGGGACGCGCCCGCAGCCCTGGAGGGGGTGCTGTTTTCCCGGCTGGTGCCGGGCGGGGAGGCGGCTGTGGCGGGGACGGAGCCGGCGCCGGCGTCGCTGGCGATTCCCGGACCCGACGGGGGGGAGGTCTTTGTGGAGGCAACGGACATCGGGATGGACCCCTCGGCGACCCCCGCGCGCCTGTGCATTCTGCGCGACGTGACGGCCCGGCACCACGCGGAGCAGGCACTGGTCCGCCAGCAGGAGCTGCTGGCGGGGATTGCGGGAACGAGTCCGGTGGGAATTCTGGCGGCCGACGCGCCGGGCGTGGTGGTCTTCTCCAACGGGCGCGCGGCCGAGCTTCTCGGCATGGCGGCGGAGGAGCTGGCGGGCATGTTCCTGGACGAGGTGTCCCCGCTCCTGCGCCTGGAGGACGGCGCGGATTTTGCCGCCGCAGCCCGGGGGGTCATGGCGGGGGGGGCGCCGTTCATGAACCGCCGGTGCCGCCCCGCGGCCGGGGATGCGGGGGAGCGCATCCTTTCGCTCAACGGCGTGCCGCTGCGCCTGACCGGCGCGGAGGGGGCGGTGTTCACCCTGGAGGACATCACGGGGGTGGTGGCGGCGGAGGAGCGCAAGCGGCAGGTGGACGCGCGCATGCGCGAGGCGCGGCGGCTGGAGAGCCTTTCCCTTTTCGCCGGGGGGGTCGCCCACGACTTCAACAACCTGCTCATGGCCGTCATCGGCAACGTGGACCTCGCCCTCCTCGACGTGCCCCCGCACCACCCGGCCCACAAGTCGCTGATGGAGATCGGCGCGGCGGCGCGCAAGGCCGCCACCCTCTGCCGGCAGATGCTCACCTACGCGGGAAAGGGAAGCTTCGCCGCAGAGCCCATGGACCTGAACCTGGTGGCCCGCGAGGCCGCGCGGATGCTGGCGCCGGAGCTGCCGCCGGAAATCCGCCTGCGCTTCCGGATTTCCCCGGAGGCGGTGCCCGCGCGGGGTGATTCCGCCCAGCTGCGGCAGGCCGTGGTCAGCCTGCTCCTCAATGCCTCAGAGGCCCTGGCCGGGACGGGGGGGGTGGTCTCCGTGGGAACGGGCACCCTCGTGTTCCGGGGCGCGGGCGCGGCCGGCGTCTGGGCGGCCCCGCCGCGCCCCGGCGTCGCGTATGCGTGGGTGGAGGTGACCGACACGGGAAAAGGCATGGCTCCCGACTCGTTGGAGCACATCTTCGAGCCCTTCTTCTCCACCAAGTTCATGGGGCGCGGGCTTGGCCTTTCCGCCGTGCTGGGTATTGCCCGCGGCCATCAGGGCGCTGTGCGCGTGCACAGCGGGGAGGGGCTGGGAACCACCGTCCAGCTGCTGCTCCCGCTGCCGCCCGCCCAGCCCGGTCCCCCGGGCTTCCCCGCAGGGGGGGGTGTTTCGGTTGATTTGCCGCCGCCCCCCCACTAGAATGGGGGCGGATTTCGAAAGGAGCACCCCATGAAATTGCATGCCCTTTGCCTTCTTGCACTGGCCGCGCTGCTGTGCGCGCCCGCGGTGGTTCTGGCGCAGGATGCGCCCGCCAGGGAGTCGGACGCGCCCGCCAACGCGCCGGAGGCGAAGCCTGCGGACGCCGACGCCGCGGAACCCGCCGGAGATGCGGAGCCCGCCGGAGATGCGGAGCCCGCGGAGGACAGCCCCTCCAGCGAAACCCCGATTGAGGGGGATGTCATCACCCTGAAGAACGGCAAGCAGCTGCGCGGCGGCCGGGTGATCCGGGAGACCCCGAGCAGCGTGGAGGTGGAGACCGTTCCGGGGCAGCCGCCCATGAAGATTCCCCGCAGGCTGGTGATGTCCGTCGAGCGCTCCGGGGCACCCGCCGCCGCGGCCGCGCCCAGCCCGGCCGGCACGTCGTCCAACGCATCGGACGTCATGCTCGGCGAGGAGCTTTCCGCGGACTTCCACCGGAAGATCACCACGGCGGTTCCGGAGACCCCGCTGGTGTACGAGGACCGTGACCTGATTGAAGTGCTTGAGGACCTGGCGCGGCGGATGGAGTGCGCCGTGGTTTTCGAGGGGCCGGTGAACGAGCTTCCGGTTCCCCGGCGCAAAATCACCGTCACCGTGCCCGCAGAGGCCACGCTGGCAGCCTTCTTCCGCAAGGAGTTCAAGGAGGCGGCCCCCGTTGTCGAGGTGTCCTACCAGTACGACAAGGTCAGCGTCTCCCTGGCCGAAGAGTCGGCCCCGAAGGAACCCCCGGAGGGGGCGAAGCCGGAAGGCTGAGGAATCCGCTTTTCCGCCTGAAGAAAAGGGCGCCCGGAACGCGCACGCGCGTTCCGGGCGCCGTTCTTGTTCAGGCTTCCGGGGCTTAGAGCTCCTCGGTGTCCAGCGGCAGGCCGCCACCGCTGAGATCATCGTCCGCGATCTCCTCGTCCCCGTCGTCGGTCTCAAGGTCGTCCGCCACCTCGGCCACCTCCTCCTCGAAGTCGTCTGCCGTTTCCTCCAGCACCTCTTCGGCCTCTTCGACCTCCTCCGCCTCTTCCTCCTCCTCCACCTCGACGTCCTCGAAATCTTCGTCCTCGAGGGGCATGTCCACCATTGCCTCGTCCACGTCGAAGTCGTCGCCCATCGGGATCACGGGCGGGGTCTTCTTGCGCTTCACCTTCTTCAGTTTGGGCTTCTCCGGAGCCTCCATCGTGGTGGACTCCATGAGCACAAGGGACTCCGCCGCGCAGTCCGGGTTCGGGCAGCTGTGCGAGAGCTTCTCCGCGCCCCACTCCAGGAAACGACGGTGGCATTTCGGGCAATAGTACTTGATGGGCACGGCAGGAAATCCTTTCTGCTGATTTTCATCCGCCCCGGTCTTGCTGGCCGGAGCGGGCGGATTATAGCAGAACACACCACGCGGGTAAACCCCGGGGGGCGCGGGTTTTTGGCAGGGGGGGCGCGGTTCCCGGCTCAGGCGCCGGCAAACCGCTCCAGGAGGCCCATGGGGCCGTCCGCAAAGAGCGCCGCGGCCATGGGTTTCAAGTCGGGCGACACGAGGGGCCGGAAGCCCATGCGGCCGAGGATGTCACGCTCCAGGTCCACGCCGGGGGCGATTTCCACCAGCATAAGGCCTTCGGGAACAAGTTCGAACACGCACCGCTCGGTGACGTAGAGGACGTTGTGCCCCTCCTCGCGGGCATAGCGGCCGCTGAAGGTGATCTGCTCGACCTTTTCGACAAACTTCGCCACCTTGCCGTCCTGCGCGATGCGCAGCCCGCCGTCCGCCACCTGCACGTCGGCGCCCACCGCCGTGAACTCGCCGCAGAAGATGACCTCCTTGGTCGCCTGGGTGATGTTGACGAAGCCGCCGGTCCCGATGATCTTCGGGCCGATCTTGCTCACGTTCACGTTGCCCTCGCGGTCCACCTGGGCCATGCCCACGCAGGTCAGGTTGAGCCCGCCGCCGTCGTAGAAGTCAAACATGGCCGCCTGCGACATGAAGGCCGACGGGTTCTTCGCCGGGCCGAAGTTCTTGCCGCCCTGCGGCAGCCCGCCGATGACGCCCACCTCGGTGTTCAGGACCATCGCGTCCAGCACCCCCTCCTCATAGGCCACCTGCGCCACCCCCATGGGGATGCCCACGCCGAGGTTGACCTTGTGGCCGGGCCGCAGCTCGCAGGCCGCGCGGCGGCAGAGCACCTTCTCCCAGGTCATGGGCATGGGCGCGATCTCCTTCGAGAGGTCCACGCGCGCCTTCCCGGTGTAGCTGGGGTCGTGCTCCACGAACAGGGTGTGCGGGTGGGCCTGGCGCGACTGCGCCACGACCACATAGTCCACGAAGATGCCGGGGACGCGCACATCGTGCGGCCGGGCCGGGCCGTCCAGCAGCCTCTCCACCTGCGCGATGACGATGCCGCCCTGCTGCTTGACCGCCATGGCCCCCTCGAGGTTCTCCATGCAGATCGCCTCGTCGTCCAGCGTGATGTTGCCGGAGGGGTCCGCCGCCGTGCCGCGGATCACGCCCACGTCCGCCTTCAGCGGCTTGTACAGCAGCATCTCCCGCCCGTCAATCTCCAGCAGCTCCACAATGTCCTCGCAGTCGCGGGTCCGCTCGTTCAGCCGCCCGCCGTCCTGGCGCGGGTCCACGAAGGTGCCCAGTCCCACGCGGGTGAGCAGGCCGGGGCGGCCCGCCGCCATCTCGCGGTAGAGCTGGCACATGACCCCCTGCGGGATGTTGTAGGCCTCCACCTGGTTCGTGGCGATGAGTTTCACCACCTCGTAGTTCAACCCCACATGCCCCGCGATCACCCGCTTCATCAGGCCGGGATAGCCGAGGTGGTTCATCCCCCTCCGCTCGGGGCTGAAGGGGCCCAGACCCGCCGCCCAGACGAAAGTCAGGTCGCGCGGGGAGCCGGTCGCCTCGTAGACACGGTTGAACGCCGGATACACCTCCTCCGACGGCATCGGCACCACCAGCACGCTCGCCCCGTCCTTGATCTGCGCAACGGCCTCGTCCGCTGTGACCACTCTTGCCATGACGGTTCTCCTCTTGGGTGGGGAATCAGGCAGAATGCGCCGCATTCGCGCGCAGTCCGGTTTTTCGCATATTATCCCGTTTTCGAAGGGGGAATGCAACCCCGGACGCGGTCAGCGGCGCGTGATGTGCGCGTGGGCCGCCAGCGCGCGGTCCCGGGCGGCGGCGTGAAAAGTGTCCGTTCACCCATCAGATGCGGAGGACCTGGGGCGTTCCGACAAGAGATTGCCGCGTCGGCCGGGGCGGCCTCCTCGCAATGACCGTGAAAACGCACGTCATTGCGAAGGAGCGAAGCGACTGAAGCAACCTCGTTCTCGCCCCGGCTTCGGTTCTCATGACGTCTTATCCGCTCAGAGCATTCAGCGGCGTGTGAGGTGCGCATGCGCCGCCA